>JANMMR010000035.1:0-4690 GCA_031373455.1 Rhodoferax sp. | reverse complement strand
TGCGGGTTGATCGCCGCCATCGCCGTTTTGGCGGATTCGGTTTTGGCCTGCCCGACGCGCGCTGTGGTGTGGGCGATCTGGCGCTGCAAGTTGGTGAGGTCGACGGTATCGTCGTCAACCAGCATGATGTGGCCAACGCCGGCGGAAGCCAGGTACAGCGCCACCGGAGAGCCCAGCCCGCCCGCGCCGATGACCAGCGCTCGGCCGTCAAGAATGCGCTGCTGGCCTTCAATGCCGATTTCGTCGAGCAGGATGTGCCGCGAGTACCGCAGCAGTTGCGAATCGTCCATCAGAAGTCCTTTACCCAGCGCGAACCGCAACCGCTGGCGGCAGGATCAGGCCGGCGTGGCATTCAGCGCAGCGGCATAAAGGAGGCCGAAGGCCGGGGGACAGCCGCAGAGCTGAGTGCCGCGCCGACCTGATCCCCCTTCAGAGCCCTTGCATGGAAATTTGAAATCCGACCCAGCAATCAATTCTCTTTGACCTCTTCCTTGCGCTCGGTCATGGTCTTGCTCACCAGCACCGGGCGGCCTTTGAGTTTGTTGATCGCCTGCGAGAGCTGGAAGTCTTTGTCGGTGCCGTATTCGGGCAGTTTGCGGTCCGCCAGGGGCTTCTTCGCCTCTTCCTCCAGCTTTTTGCGGGCGCTTTCACGCAGGTCTTCCCGCGCCTTGGCGCCGGCGGCGTCTTTCTTCTCGTCGCCCTGGCCGCTGCCCAGGTGTTTCTCCAGGTCGGCCTCGCGGGTGCGCAGGGCGGCAAACAAATTGCCTTCTTCGGTTTCGTCCACCATCACGTCGGGCACCACACCCTTGGCCTGGATGGATTTGCCCGAGGGCGTGTAATACCGCGCCGTGGTGATCTTCAGGCCGGTGTCCGGGCCCAGCGGCCGCACGGTCTGCACCGAGCCTTTGCCGAAGGTCTGGTTGCCCATGATGGTGCCGCGTTTGTGGTCTTGCAGGGCGCCGGCGACGATTTCGCTGGCCGAGGCCGAGCCTTCGTTCACGAGCACCACCAGCGGCACGTTTTTCAGCATGCCCTTGGTGGTTTCGGTCATGCGCTTGATCGGGTCAGAGCCGCCGCGGCGCTGGTAAAACTCGGGCGCGGCCTTGTAGACAAACTTGCTTTCGGCCAGTTGCCCGTTGGTCGAAACCACAGTCACGTTTTCCGGCAGGAAGGCGGCTGAAATGGCCACGGCCGCGTCGAGCAGGCCGCCCGGATCGTTGCGCAGGTCGAGCACCATGCCTTTGAGGTTGGGTTCGGCTTTGTAGATTTCTTCGGCCTTCTTGGCGAAGTCGTCCACCGAGCGCTCCTGGAACTGCGAGAGGCGAATCCAGGCGTAACCCGGTTCAATCACCTTGCCGCGCACCGACTGCGTGCGGATTTCTTCGCGCGTGATGGTCACCGGGAACGAGCGGTTTTCTTCCTTGCGGAAGATGGTCAGCAGCACCTTGGTGTTGGGCTCGCCGCGCATGCGCTTGACGGCGTCGTTGAGCGACAGGCCCTTGACCATGGTGTCGTCGATTTTGGTGATCAGGTCGTTGGTCTTGAGGCCGGCCTTGAAGGCGGGTGAGCCTTCGATGGGTGCCACCACCTTCACCAGGCCATCTTCTTGCGTGATCTCGATGCCCACGCCGACAAAACGCCCCGAGGTGCCTTCGCGGAATTCCTTGAAGGATTTTTTGTCGTAATAGACCGAATGCGGATCGAGCGCGCCGACCATGCCGGAGATGGCGTCGGTGATGAGCTTTTTCTCGTCGACGGGCTCTACATAGTCGCTCTTGACCATGCCAAACACGGCGGCGAGCTGTTGCAGCTCTTCCAGGGGCAATGGCGCGAGTGTGCCGCGCGCCACGGTTTGCAGCGAGACCGTGGTGAGCGCGCCGGCCATGACGCCGATGGAGATCCAGCCGGCAATTTTCAATTTGTAGCCCATATATTTCCCTCTCATGCCTCTTGCAAAGGCATATTACACCTTGGAGGCGGTTCGTGGCGCGCGGTTCCGCACGCCAGGGGTTAAGTTGCGGTAAAGCCGTGAATACTTGGCGCAAACTTCAGGCTTTGCCCTGATTGGCCACCGCTGCTGCAGCTTTGGCGGCTGCTTCGGCGTCGCCCAGGTAGTAATGGCGGATCGGCTTCAAATCGGCGTCGAGCTCGTACACCAGCGGAATGCCGTTGGGGATGTTGACGCCCACGATGGCGTCGTCGGCGATGTTGTCGAGGTATTTCACCAGCGCGCGGATCGAATTGCCGTGCGCCGCGATCACGATGCGTTTGCCGGCCTTGATGGCGGGCGCGAGCGATTCGGTCCATAGCGGCATCACCCGCGCCACGGTGTCCTTGAGGCATTCGGTCAGGGGGATCTGCTCCGGTTTGAGCTTGGCGTAGCGCACATCGCCACGCTCGCTGCGCGGGTCGCTGGCCTCGAGCACGGGCGGCGGGGTGTCGTAACTGCGCCGCCAAATCAGCACCTGCGCGTCGCCGTATTGTTTGGCCATGTCGGCCTTGTTCAGTCCCTGCAGCGCACCATAGTGGCGCTCATTGAGCCGCCAGCTGTTGACCACCGGCAGCCAGGTGCGGTCCATCTCGTCCAGGCAGTGCCACAGGGTGCGGGTGGCGCGTTTCAAGACGCTGGTGTAAGCGATGTCGAAGTCAAAACCCTCGGCCTTGAGCAGTTTGCCGGCGTTTTTGGCCTGGGCAATGCCGGTTTCGGTCAAATCGACGTCGGTCCAGCCGGTGAAGCGGTTTTCCAGGTTCCAGGTTGATTCGCCGTGGCGTATCAAGACAAGTTTGTGCACGAGTTTGTACATGTTGGTCAAATGGGGTCTTGGGGTTCGGAGCGGGAAGCGGCGGAAAGTGTGGGGAATAGGGAGGCCAAAGGGGAGGCGAAAGCGCCAATTTTGGGGGAAATCGGCACCCCCGTCTGGGCCTGCCACGCCAGCATTCTAAAATCACGGGTTGCGCCCAATGGCCGGGCGCCTGCCAATCGGCCTCGTGCGCCGCAATATTTCAAGGAAAGACGTGAAATTTTTAGTCGACAACTGGATGCTGATCGCGATTGCGCTCAGTTCGGGCTTCATGCTGTTTTTGCCGGTTCTCAAGAACGCGGGCGGCGGCTTGACGCCAGATGGCGCGGTGATGCTCATCAACCGTGAAAAAGCCGTGGTGGTGGATGTGTGTGAGGTCGAAGAGTTCGCTGCCGGCCACATGGGCGGCGCGAAAAACGTGCCCTTGAACCAGCTGGAAGACAAACTCGCAGCCACCGTGAAAAACAAGACCCTGCCGCTCATTCTGGTGTGCCAGACCGGCGCGCGGTCGGCACGCGCCGTGGCCATCGCCAAAAAGCTCGGCTACGAGAACACCCAGTCGATGCAAGGCGGCCTTAAAGCCTGGCAGACCGCCAACCTGCCCGTCGAGAAAGCCTGAAGCCCGATGAACGCCGTCAAGATGTACACCACCGCCGTGTGCCCGTATTGCATCCGCGCTAAACAGGTGCTCAAGGCCCGGGGTGTGGAGTTGATTGAAGAAATCCGCGTTGATACCGACCCCGACGCCCGCATGGACATGGTGGCGCTCACCGGGCGGCGCACCGTGCCGCAAATCTTCATCGGCGCCACCCATGTGGGCGGCTGCGACGACCTGATCGCCCTGGACGGGCGCGGCGAGCTCGGCCCGATGCTGGCCCAGGCTTGACCAGGCGCCACCCTGCTTCCCTCTCACACGCCAACCCGTATTGCCGCTCTGGTTCACCTCCGTGCGGCAGGCAAACTCCTGATTCATTCCTTTAATTACCAGAAAGCAAGCCATGGCTGAAGCCTCTACCCCTCAAACCGCCGGCAACAACGCAACGGCCAACGCACCCGTGTTCCAGATCCAGCGCGTCTACCTCAAGGAGTCGTCGCTGGAGCAGCCTAATTCACCGGCGATCCTGCTGGTGCAGGAGCAGCCCACGGTGGACATCCAGCTCGGTGTGAATGCCGAAAATGCCGCCGACGGCGTGTACGAAGTCTCGGTGACTGCAACCGTACACACCAAGATCAAGGACAAAACCGTGTTCCTGGCCGAAGTCAAACAAGCCGGCATTTTTGAGATCCGCAACCTCGAACAGGCGCAGATGAGCCAGGTGATGGGCATTGCCTGCCCGCAAATCGTCTACCCGTATTTGCGCGGCAATGTGGCCGATTTGATCCAGCGCGCCGGGTTTCCGCCGGTGCATCTGTCTGAAATCAACTTTCAGGCAATGTACGAGCAGCAGCAGGCGCAGGCTGCCGCAGCCGCCGCAGCCGCGCCTTCCAAAATCATCACTCAGTAAAGCACCCAACGGCTGAGCCCCGCAGTACGGGCGTCGACAGCGATGAACATTCTGGTGATCGGTGCCGGCGCCTGGGGCACCGCCCTGGCGGTCAGCGCTGGCCACCACGCCGTAACCCTGTGGGCGAGGGACCGCGCCCAGGTGCTGGCTCTGCAAGCGGCGCGGGAAAACCAGCGTTACCTGCCAGGCGTGCGCTTACCCGGATCATTGGGCTTAAGCGCCGTGGCCGAGCTGGCCTTGCCGGAGTTGGCCGGTGCGGCCGATCTGGTTGTCGTCGCCACACCCATGTCAGCCCTGCGCGGCAAGTTGACCGTGCTGCGCAACGCCACGGTGCCGGTGGTCTGGTTGTGCAAGGGGTTTGAAACCGCCCAAGCGGGCCAGCCG
>JANMMR010000009.1:0-4594 GCA_031373455.1 Rhodoferax sp. | reverse complement strand
TTTCGCTGGATGAATTCAAAAAAGATCGGACCCAGCTGGTTTTCACTGAAGATTTGCAGCAACAAAGCGCCTTTCTTGCCGTCCAGCAGGATCTTTCGGGCCTTGAGGTCTTGCACCGATTCTCCATGGCCGGGAATGCGTTTGTCCACCAGTTCGTAATAGGTGTCCACCGTGTCGAGCAGCTTGACGCCGCTGGCGCGCAAGGCGTCCACGGTTTTGAACAGATCGCCCGAGCCCATGGCGATGTGCTGGATGCCTTCGCCCTGGTATTTGTCAAGGTACTCCTGGATCTGCCCGGCCTTCTCGTTGCCCTCTTCGTTGATCGGGATGCGGATCTTGCCGCAGGGGCTGGTCATCGCCTTCGACTTCACGCCCGTCACCTGGCCTTCAATGTCGAAATAGCGGATCTCGCGGAAGTTGAACAGGCGCTCGTAAAAGCCCGCCCACTCGTTCATGCGGCCGCGGTGCACGTTGTGCGTCAGGTGGTCAATGTAGGTCAGACCAAAGCCGGGCGGGTTCAGGGCCGCTTCGCCGCGCACGGTTTTTCCGGCGCCTTGCAGGGCCTCGAAATCCACATCAAAAAAACCGATGTTGCCGATGTCGCCCTCTTGCGCGCCGTTTTTGCCGCGCCAGCGGTCCACCAGGTAAATCAGGCTGTCGCCAATGCCTTTGATGGCCGGAATGTTCAGCTCCCCCGGCCCGGCCTTGCCCGCGTAACCCCAGGCGCCTTTTTCCAGCGCCAGCTCGTAGGCGGATTTGGCGTCTTGCACGCGAAAGGCGATGGCGCAGATTGACGGCCCGTGGGCCCGCGCGAAACGCTGTGCAAATGAATCCGGCTCGGCGTTGATCAAAAAGTTGATGCCGCCCTGGCGGTACAGCGTCACGTCCTTGTGGCGGTGTTTGGCCACTGGCGTGAAGCCCATGCGTTCAAACAGTGCGCCCATCGCGAGTGGGTCGGGCGCCGCGTATTCGATGAATTCAAAACCGTCGGTGCCCATCGGGTTGTCCCAAGTCGTCATGCAAGTCTCCAGCGTGTGTGGGCGCAGTTTAGGACGGCCCGGCTTGAAAATTCCTGTAATTTCTGTGCTTGTTTTGACCAAATTTGCAATAAAATTGCGAAAATAGACAAATGCAGACAATCAACAAGCTTGACCGGCACATTTTGCGCATCCTGCAGGGTGACTGCCGCGCCACCTTCGACCACATCGGCGACGCCATTGGCCTCTCGCCCAGCGCGGTGCTGCGGCGGGTGAAACGCCTGGAAGAATCGGGCGTGATCGACCGGTACGTAGCGCTGCTCAAGCCTGCGGCGGTTGGCCTGGGCCTGATGGCCTACATCAACGTGCGCCTGGAGAAACATTCCGAAGCCCTGCAAAAAAACCCGCGCGACCAGTTTCGCGCCAGCGTGCAAACGTGGCCCGAGGTGGTGGAGTGCGCTGCGCTGAGTGGCGAGATGGACTATTTGTTGCGGGTGGCCGTTCCCGACATGGGTGCGTACTCACATTTTGTGATGGACACCCTGCTCAAACACCCCAGCGTGCAAGACTGCAAAACCAGTTTTGTGCTGGACCAGGTGAAGGCCACCACCGCTTTGCCGGTTTGAGCCGCTTGCAAATGGCCGAGATGTTGCCTATCAATGCCTGGATTGGGCTTTGTTTCCATAACATGGCGATTTCCAGCCGTTTTCGGCGCCCCGCTCTAATTCAGGCGGCCCAATTGGCCACTTTGGGTTGAGCAGACCAGGGAAAACCCGTATATTTCTCTCATGGATACCAAAACACTGCTGCGCGCTTCTTTGGAAGCCAGCAAAGACCTCATCACGCCGCCTGTTCACCACGAACTGGGCGAGCCAGCTGCCGACGTGGCCGCCAAAGTGGCGCCCCTGGTGGTGCCGATCCGCTCCTTGGGCGAAAACCACCGCGAGCGCATTGCCCAGCATTTGCTGGCGCTGGACGGCCAGGACCGCTACTTGCGTTTCGGCTACACCGCCACCGACGAACACATCCGCCGCTATGTCGAGGGCCTGAATTTCGAACGCGACGAGATATTCGGCATTTACAACCGCAAGGTCGATTTGATCGCCATGGCGCACCTGGCCTACATTGGCCAGGAATCCAAACCCAGCCTGGAGACGTGTGCCGAGTTTGGCGTCTCGGTGCAGAAGGATTCGCGCGGGCTGGGGCTGGGCGCCGCACTGTTTGACCGCGCCGCCATGCACGCGCGCAATGACGGCATCCATTTGATGTTCATCCACGCGCTGTCGGAAAACGACGTGATGCTCAAAATCGCCCGCAACGCCGGCGCGAAGGTCGAGCAGCTCGGCTCCGAAAGTGAAGCCTACCTGCGCCTCACGCCGCCCACGCTGGACAGCCAGATCACCGAAATCGTGGAAGAGCAGGTGGCGCAGATGGACTACCGCCTCAAGGTGCAGGCCAAGCAGTTTTGGGACTTCTGGGCCGCCTTGCAGGGGCGGGCCAAGGCGCTCTAATCGCTGCAGGCGAAACAGCCACATAAGATTCAAAAGGTGGAGCAAACGCCCGGGCAAGGGGCGAATCCGCTATCCTATGGCTCTTCCCACCACCGCGCCCCTGCCCACCGTCAGTGTCTGACTCCCAACCCGCCCGCCTCTCGGCGCACTCATCCGAGAAGGCCGACAAACGCAGCTTCCTGCAAAAACTCGCCGAATTCATCCACCCGGGGCCAGACTCCACGCAGGAGCTGATCGACACGCTGGTGGAGGCTGAAGACAACCAGATCATCGGCGCCGAGTCGCGCGCCATGCTCGAGGGTGTGATCCGCATGGCCGACATGAGCGCCGGCGACGTGATGGTGCCCGCCACGCGCATGGACCTGATCGACATCAACGCCACGCAAGACGAGCTGCTGCACATGGTGATCGACACTGCGCACTCGCGGTTTCCAGTGTTTGAGACCGAGCGCGAAAACATCATCGGCATCTTGATGGCCAAAGACCTGCTGAAATTGCAGCGGGCGCCCGAGCTCAACATCCGCGCGCTTTTGCGCCCGGCGGTGTTTGTGCCCGAAAGCAAGGGCTTGAATGACCTGCTGCGTGAATTCCGCGGCAACCGCAACCATTTGGCCGTAGTGATCGACGAGTTTGGCCGCACGGCGGGCATCATCACCATTGAAGACGTGCTGGAGCAGATCGTCGGCGAAATTGAAGACGAATTCGACATCGAAGCCGACGCCGGCGACATCTACGCCCTGGCCGACAAAACCTACCGCGTGAGTGGCGACACGGCGATCGAGCGTGTCAACGAAGCTTTTGCCGTGACGCTTGCGGGCAGCGACGACGACGAGCAGTTTGACACCATCGGCGGCCTCATCGCGCACGAGATGGGCCACGTGCCCAAACGCGGCGAACACCATGTGATGGCGGGGCTGAATTTTGCCGTGTTGCACACAAAGGGCGGCGCGGTGAAGTGGTTCAAAGTCTCGCCCCACAAGCCCTGAGCGCCAAGCCGGGTCGCCACGCAAAGTCTCTAGTCTGGTCATAAACCCAGGTCATAAAGTCAGGTCGCAACACCAGGTGCTGGTCCAAGCCCTCATTGCCATCGCCGCAGGTCTGGCGCATGCCGCGTCCATCGCCGCGCCCTGGAGCGGCGAGCCGCTGTGGTGGCTGCAACTGCTGGCCATGGCCACGCTGGTGTGGCAGATCCAGCGGGCTGATTCACCCCGGCAGGCCGCGTGGCGCGGCTGGCTCTTCACCACAGCCTGGTTGTGCGGCACGTTTTGGTGGCTCTACATCTCCATGCACACCTATGGCGGCCTGCATGCGGCGGTGACGGTGCTGGCAATTTTTGCGCTGGCGGCCGTGCTGGCGCTGTATTACGCCGCCGCGTGTTACGCCTTTCGGCGCGTGAGGTCGACCAGCCGGGTGATGGCTGCGGTGTTTTTTGCAGCGCTGTGGACAATGGCCGAGATGGCGCGCGGCACCTGGTTCACCGGCTTCGGCTGGGGCGCAGCGGGGTATGCGCACCTGGGCAGCCTGGGCGCGTTTGCCAAATACGTCGGCGCATACGGCCTGGCAGCCCTGGCGGCTTTTGTGGCCAGCAGCCTGGCCCTGGCGCTGGTGAATCCCCAGCGGCACACCTTTGTGGGCGGGCGCATCCGGGCGCTGGCGCCACTGGCCTTGATTGCCGCGCTGGCGCTGGTGGGCGACCGCGAATACAGCGCGCCGGCCGGGCAGCTTGAAGTTGCGCTCCTACAAGGCAACATCAAACAAAGCGAAAAGTTCGAACCCAGCACCGGCATTGCCGACGCGCTCACCTGGTACGGCGAACAAATGCGCGCCTCCAAAGCGGCGCTGGTGGTGGCGCCTGAAACGGCAATACCGCTCCTGCCTGGCCAACTGCCGCAAGACTACTGGGAGCGCGTGACAGCGCCGTTTCGCGCGCCGGCGCCTACCGGCACCGCATCGGGCCAACCGACAAGTCAAACACCGGGCCAAACGCCTGGAGAAGCATTGGGTGCCGGTGCGCAGGCCTTGTTGGTCGGCATTCCGCTGGGCAGCTACAGCGAGGGTTACACCAACTCGGTGCTGGGCGTGCAGCCGGGCCAGGCGTCAGCGGCG
>JANMMR010000005.1:0-1816 GCA_031373455.1 Rhodoferax sp. | reverse complement strand
AGCGGGTTGTTGTGGGCTTTACCGCGCGGTGGAAGGCTGCGGATGACTTTGGCAAACGAAGGTAAATTTTCAGGCTTCGGGTTCAAGTTTGAATGAATTGTTAACACCCATATTAATTATTCTTGATAATTTCCTGTTTTATATATTTTAACTAAAATTTAGATTATTTTTTAGTCGTTATTGATACTATATTTATAGCTAGAAATAACCTTATTATGAGACTTTAATCTCAATAATTTCTATACACTCTGGATTAAAAATGAAATTTCACAACGCTATTGTCCAAGCCACTATCGACAGCCCCCTGGGAGTGATGGTTTTAGCCGCCACGCCTGCGGGCCTGGCCGGCGCCTGGTTCACCGACCAGCGCCACTTGCCCAAGGCGCTCGATTCCAAACCCGATTTCAAATCGGTGCCGCACGATTGGCCGCGCGACGACGCCCACCCCACCCTGGTTTTGGCGGCATGCCAGTTGGCCGAGTTTTTTGCCGGCCAGCGGCGTCACTTCGAATTGACTTACGACATCAGTGGCGGCACTTTATTTCAACAATCGGTGTGGCAGGCGCTGCTTAAAATCAAGCATGGGGAAATTGCCAGTTACGGCCAGATCGCGCGGCAGATCGACAACCCGGCCGCCGTGCGCGCCGTCGGCATGGCGGTAGGCCGCAACCCGCTGGGTGTGATCATCCCCTGCCACCGCGTTCTGGGTGCAGACGGCTCGCTCACCGGCTACGCGGGCGGCCTGCACCGCAAAACCTGGCTGCTCGACCACGAGGGTGTGCCCGGGTACAGCCAACGCCCTGCCCTGCAAACCGGCGTGAAACAAGCCCTCCTGATCTGATCTGACCTGACCTGACATTTCACCGCGCCACACCCCACTGTGAACCCCTCCCCGATTGCCACACCTGCACCCACCACGGCCACCAAACCCTGGCTGCTGGACTTCATCCTGCTGGGCGCCATGTGGGGCTCCTCGTTCCTGTTCACGCGCCTGGCAGTGGTCGAATTCGGCACCTTCACCAGCGCCGGCCTGCGCGTGGTGATTGGCGCGGCCGTGTTGTTGCTGATCCTGTTGCTCAAGGGGCAACTCGGCAGCCTCGCCCAACACTGGCGCAAAACTTTCTTTGTCGGCATCCTGAACAGCGCCATTCCGTTTGTCTGTTTCGCCTGGGCGCTGTTGACCATCACCACCGGCCTCTCGTCGATCATGAACGCCACCGTGCCACTGTTTGGCGCGCTGGTGGCCTGGTGGTGGCTCAAAGACCGCCCCAGCAGCTCACGCGCGCTGGGCTTGGCCATCGGCTTCATCGGCATCGTGATGCTGGCCTGGGACAGCGTGAGCCACAAACCCGGCGCAACCCATCAGGGCAGCGTGAACGACAACGTTTACCCAATTCTGGTGCTGCTCCTGGCTTGCCTGTGTTACGGCATCGCCGCGAGTTTCGCCAAGCGCTTTTTGACCCAGGTACCGCCCTTGCTCACCGCCGCCGGCAGCCAGTGCGGCGCAACGCTTGCGCTGCTGGTTCCTATGCTCTGGTTCTGGCCAGCGCGCAACCCGGGCGCCACCGCCTGGGCCGCGATGCTGATGTCGGGCGTGGTCTGCACCGGCCTGGCCTACATCCTCTTCTTTCGCCTGATCGGCCGCATCGGCCCCGCCAAAGCCATGACCGTCACCTTCCTCATCCCCGTCTTCGCCGTGTTTTTTGGCGTGGTGTTCCTGGGTGAAGCGGTGACCTTGTGGATGCTGGTGTGCGGGCTGGTGATTGTGTGCGGGACGGCGTTGTCTACCGGGCTGGTTACTTTCCCTGTTCGGCGC
>JANMMR010000674.1:0-2439 GCA_031373455.1 Rhodoferax sp. | reverse complement strand
GGTCTTGCGCCCGCAGGATACGGTGGCGCGCTACGGCGGTGAGGAGTTTGTGCTGCTGCTGCCCGACACGCCGCTGGAGCGCGGCCTGGACGCCATCAACCGCCTGCGCGGCGAGCTGGCGCAGCGGCCGTTTTTCAGCGGCGGCGAGCCGGTTGCCATGACCTTCAGCGCCGGTGTGGCGCAGCTGGTTGCCGATGAAGACGGCATGGTGGCGATCGAGCGCGCCGATGCGGCCATGTACCGCGCCAAACAGGCCGGCAAAGACCGCGTGGTTGGCGTTTGATAGCGGCGTTTGATAAGCTTGGCCTGATTGAAATGCCTCGCTGAGGTGTCTGGCTGAGGTGCAAATGACTGTTTTGATACTGGGCCTGGTGGTTTTTCTCGGTGTGCATTCGGTGCGCATGGTCGCAGAGGGCTGGCGCACCCGCACCCGCGCGCGCCTGGGTGAAGGCGCCTACAAGGGCCTTTATTCGCTGGCGGCTGTGCTGGGCTTTGGCCTGATCGTTTATGGTTTTGGGCTGGCCCGCCAGCAACCGGTGCAGTTGTGGGCGCCGCCATTCGCCATGAAACACGTGGCCAGCGCCTTGATGCTGGTCTCTTTGGTGCTGCTGGCAGCGGCTTATGTGCCGGGCAACGCCATCAAGGCGCGGCTGCACCACCCGATGGTGCTGGCGGTGAAAACCTGGGCCTTGGCGCACCTGTTGACCAACGGCAATCTGGCGCACGTGCTTTTATTTGGCGCGTTTCTGCTTTGGGCGGTGGGCAATTTTGTTGCCTCGCGGCGGCGTGACCGCGCTGAAGGCGTGGTTTATGCGCCCGGCAATGCTCAGGCAACGGTGGTCGCCGTGCTGGCGGGCGTGGCGGCCTGGGCCGTGGTGGCCTTCTGGCTGCATGGCTGGCTGATTGGGGTGCGCCCTCTAGGTTAGTGGGGCTTTTGCGGCGGCAAGGGCTGCCCCGCGCCGGATAATCGGCGATTTACTGTTCCAGGACTGCCCATGCCCCGCTCCGTGCTTGAAGAATCGCGCATCCACCCGGCCATCCGCGAGAAGGTGGCCAGCCACCAACAGGCCGTGGTGAAAGAAGTGCAAGACGCTGTGGCGGCCAATGCCGTGGTGGTCGTCGGCATGGGCATCAACCCGATGCCGAAAAAGGCGCGCAAGCTGCTCGGCGACGCCGCCGTGCCCTTCAAATACCTGGAATACGGCAACTACCTCAACACCTGGCGCAAGCGCAACGCGCTGAAGTTGTGGACCGGCTGGCCCACCTTCCCGATGGTGTTCGTCAAGGGCACACTGGTGGGCGGCGCTGATGATCTGCAAAAGCTGATCACCAGCGGCGAGTTGCAGAAACTGCTGGCTTAAGCCGCTCGGTTAGCGCGGTCTGCTTTAGCTTTGCGGCTGGCCGTGTTCATGGCCACCCGCATCGCCGTGCATGCGGCCATGGTGCCCGCCATGTTTGCCACCGCGGCCTTGCATCGTGGGGCGGGTGTCAAACACCTTCTTCTGCTCGACGTTGAGGGCCGCGTAAAAGGTTTTGACGGCGTCGCCGCGTTTGTCCATTTGGGCCTGTCGCTCGGTGCGCAGGGCGCGCATGCGGTCAATGCGCTCGGGGGTGGTGAGCTTTTGCATCTCGGCACGGATCGCCTCGCGGCGCTGCATCATGTCTGCGGGCGGCTTCATGGCTTCGGTGAAGGTGGTCCAGGCGGACTCCTGCGCCGGCTCGATCTTGAGCCTGGCTTTGAGGTCGGCGGTGCGCCGTGCCATGTGCTGCTGCATGCGTTCGGGTGACATCGCGCGCTCGCGCTGGTCGTGGCGCATGCCGCGATGCGCTTGCGGCTGGGTGGGTGTGGCGCCGGGTGTGGGTGTGGCGGGCGGCGCAGACTGGGCCAGCGCGGAAAACCCGGAAGCCGCCAGCAGGCCGGCCAAAAGGGTGGCCGTCAACAGGGGTTTGACGCGGGTTTGAAAGGTGTTGGTCATGCAGGACTCCTTGGTTCAAAAAGCCGGATGCACAAATCGGCATCGGGTTGAAGGGAAGTTTGCACCCGCCATGTAATTCTCAAGTATCACCGCATGAACGCAGGGTAAAGTTTGGTGTTGCTTCGGTGAAGCGAAAAAGCGAAAAAGGAAAAAGTGTTCAAGAATTTATTGATGTACCGGATAACCCCGGGGTGGAAGCAGTCGGCAGAAAACATGGAGGCGGGCCTGCAAGCCGCGCGCTTTGTGCCGTGTGACGCCAGCATGGAGCGCTCGATGGGCTGGGTTGAGCCGCGCGGGCAGGCGCATGGCCCGCTCCTGGAGGTGGTGGGTGGCCAGCGCATTTTGAAATTCATGCTGGAGGCCAAGCTGCTGCCATCGAGTGTGGTGAACAACAAGGCGAAGGAGAAAGTGGCGCAGATCGAGGCCAGCACCGGGCGCAAACCGGGCAAAAAGGAAACCCGCG
>JANMMR010000673.1:0-4608 GCA_031373455.1 Rhodoferax sp. | reverse complement strand
CCCACGATGCCAGCGCCGGCCGAGGCTTTTTTTCTCCCCGCACCCGCACCTGGAGGTGGCCAGCGTTTTTGCCTGTTCCATGTGGCGCGAGACGCCAACGGCCACCCGCTGGCCCGCCCCAAGGGCCTGGTTCTCTACATTCACCCGTTTGCCGAAGAAATGAACAAATCGCGCCGCATGGCCGCCCTGCAGGCGCGCGCCATGGCCGGTGCCGGGTTCTCGGTGATGCAAATTGACCTCCTGGGTTGTGGCGACAGTTCCGGTGATTTTGGCGACGCGACCTGGGAGGCGTGGGTCAAAGATGTACTGGCTGGCATCACCTGGCTGCGCGCCCGCCCAAGTAGCGATGGCCAGCCCCTGGACCATATGCCACTTTGGTTGTGGGGCCTGCGCGTCGGCTGCCTGCTCGCGGTGGATGCCGCCAAACGCATCACCGAGCCCTGCCATTTCCTGTTTTGGCAAGCGCCCTCCTCCGGTAAATTGCTCCTGCAGCAGTTCCTGCGGCTCAAAGTGGCCGGTGAAATGGCCAGCGGCCAATCCAAAGGTGTGATGGATGCCCTGCGCCAGCAATTGGCCGCCAGCGGTGCGGTGGAAATTGCCGGCTACACATTGGCCAGTGGACTCGCACACGGGATGGAGCAAAGCGCTCTGACACCGCCTGGTGCGCAAGCGGGTCAGCGCGTCGAATGGCTGGAGATGTCCACCCGCGCTGACCGCGATGGCGCCGCCTTGAGCCCCGTCTCTGAAAAATCCCTGGAACTGTGCCGCAGCCAAGGTTTTCAGGTGCGCAGCCACTTGACGCGCGGCCCGTCCTTTTGGCAAACCACCGAAATTGAGGATGCGCCCGATTTGCTGGTTCAGACCCTGCTGGCCCTGGAAGCCGAGGTGCCGTGAACTACACCGAGGAAACCACCTGTTTTACCTGCGAGGGCGAACACCTGATGGGTATCGTCGCGCGGCCTGAACAACCGGCGTCGGTGGGCGTGTTGGTGATCGTCGGCGGCCCGCAATACCGCGCGGGCAGCCATCGCCAGTTTGTCTTGTTGTCGCGGGCGCTGGCCGCCAGCGGCATCACCGTGTTGCGGTTTGATTACCGGGGCATGGGTGACAGCGAAGGCGATTTGCGCGATTTTGAGGCCGTGAGCAGCGATGTGACGGCGGCCATTGATGCCTTGCAAAAATCCGTCCCGACAGTCAACCGTATTGCGCTTTGGGGTTTGTGCGACGGTGCTTCAGCGGCCCTGTTGTATTGCCATCAGACCAATGACCCACGCGTCGCCGGGCTGTGCCTGTTGAATCCCTGGGTCCGGTCGGTCGAGAGTCTTGCCCGCACGCAAGTCAAACACTATTACGCGCAGCGTTTGATGCAAAGGGAGTTTTGGGGGAAATTGCTGCGAGGTGGTGTGGCCTTGAAAGCCCTGGCCGGACTCATGGCGAATCTGCGGGTGGCGCTTCTTGGCGCCGGTGCGTCTGCTTCCAGCCCGTCGGCAACCCCGCAGAACGGTCGGAAATCGGAGCCGTTCCAGACGCAAATGGCAATCTCCTGGAACAATTTTCCTGGCCGCATTGCCTTGATTTTGAGCGGCAATGACTACACTGCCAAAGAATTCCTGGAGCACCTGCAGCAGGAAAAACAATGGGGAGAGGCAATGAATCACCCGCGGCTTGCGCGCCATGACTTGCCAGACGCCGACCACACATTTTCAACCCATTCGGACCGGCAGACCGCCGAAGCCTTGACGCTCACCTGGCTGCACAATGAACGCCATTGACGCCACCCTGCCCAAGGGCCCGGTGCTGGGTTGGACCAGTTTCCGCGCCACCGCCACCCCCTCATTGGCCTGCGTCGAAGACCTGCCCCACTTCCGGCTGCTCACCAGCGGACGGGCGGCCATCTACCAAGCCTTGCTCCAGCTTGACTTGCCGCCAGGTAGCGGCGTGCTCGTGCCCACCTACCATTGCCCAACGATCGTGGCGCCAGTCCTTCTGGCGGGGCTGCAAGTTCACTATTTTGGAATCGGTGAAGACGGCCTGCCCGCGCTGGGCGGCCTGGACCCACTTGTCGTCAAGACCTGTCGCGCCATTGTGGTTGCGCACTATTTTGGCCTGCCCAAATCATTGGCGAATGTGCGGGCCTGGAGTGACGCCAATGGCATCGCCCTCATCGAAGACTGCGCCCACAGTTATTTTGGTCAAGCCGGCGACCGACCGGTGGGCGCCTGGGGCGACTACGCCACCGCCAGTATTTCCAAGTTTTTCCCGGTTTCAGAAGGCGGCTTGTTGGCGTCCAATCGAAACCCGCTCGCGGCGATCCGCCTCACTCCCCCCGGATGGCGGGCCCAGTTCAAGGCCTGGGTCGATATTCTGGAGGTGGCCTCGCGCTACAAGCGCCTGACCGGCGTGAACGCCCTCCTGAAAAGTATTTTCTGGCTCAAGAATGCCCGCGCGGCTTCGGCCCAAGCCGCCGCCACTGCGGTTACATCATCAGCAGAAGGCTACATGGGCGATTGCGACATGTCCCGCATTGGCCAGGAGCCGGTGGCAGCCACCCGGTTTCTGATCCGCCAGCTGCCACACGGGCGGGTGGTGAGCAAACGCCGGCGCAATTTTGAGGTGTATGCCGGCAACTTTGGCCAAGTGACGGGTGCCTGGCCGCTCTTTGCTGATTTGCCGCCGGCCAGCGCGCCCTATGTGTTTCCGCTGTGGGTGGACGACAGCGAGCGTGTCTACCAGGCCTTGCGGGATCTGAAAATGCCGGTGTTCCGCTGGGACCGCATCTGGCCCGGCACGCCCCGCATATCGGGCGATGTAGGCCCACTGTGGAGCCGGCATGTGCTCCAATTGTTGTGCCACCAGGACCTGGACGAGGCCGACGTGGAAAATGTCGCACAGACGATACTGGATTTGCTGGTTAAGCCCGATGGCAAAACGCAGCCAGCGCAGTAACCTTCCATCCCAGACCGACCACAATAAAAAAGACATGCCTTTGACGCGACTACATTGGAACAATCAGCCGGCCTCGAACCTTGCAAACGACCAGGACCTGATCCGCAACTGGGACCGGCTCAACGCCGAGCACGGCGATTTGCCGTTTCTCTCGGCCGACGTGGTCAACTCCGCCCTGCGCATCCTCGGCAGCGGCCAGGAACGCTTGCTTGTTGCCAGCCGTGGCAACGACGTGCTGGCCATGTTTTTGCTGAGCCCGGCGGGCAAGTTCCGCTGGAACACCTTTCAACCCTCGCAACTGCCCCTGGGCGCCTGGGTGTGCACCGCGAGCGAGAGCCTGGTCGACGTTGCCAGAAGCCTGTTGCACGGGCCGCTGGGGTTCAGCCTTTCGTTGTCGATCACCCAGGTTGATCCGCGAATTGCAGCGCCCCAGGTCGACGCCCCCGACTTGAAACAGGCCGACTACATCGACACCGGCTGGATCGACATCGAGGGCAGCTTTGACGACTACTGGAACGCACGCGGCAAAAATTTGCGCCAGAACATGCGCAAACAGCGCACCAAACTCGCCGCCAACGGCACCCACCTGAAAATGCAAGCCCTGCGTGACCACGCCGACATGGCGGCGGCCATCGCACGTTATGGCAGCCTGGAAAGCGCCGGCTGGAAAGCCGAAAAAGGCACCGCCATCCACCCCGACAACGCCCAGGGCCGCTTCTACCTGGAAATGATGGAGCATGCCAGCCAGCGCGGTGAGGCGGTGATTTACCAGTTCCTGTTTGACGACAAGGTGGTGGCGATGAACCTGTGCCTGGAACGCAAGGGCGTGTTGATTGTCCTGAAAACCACCTACGACGAATCCATCCAGAATTTTTCTCCCGCGTTTTTGCTGCGTGAAGAGGAGCTGCAAGAGTTTCACCGTGAGGGCAAACTCACGCGGCTTGAGTATTTTGGCCGCCTGATGGACTGGCACACGAAGTGGACCGACAAGAAACGCACGCTTTACCACCTCACGCTGTACCGCTGGCCGATCATCAAGAAACTGGCTGCCGCCCGCAGCAACCGGGGCAGCCAGGGCGCCGGCCAGGTTGAGCGCGCAACCCTAGTGGCGGAAAACACGCCCGCTGCCCGTTGAACGGTTTGATCACCCGCCTTTTCCACGCGACAGCCTGGCGCGTGCGCAAGCTCGCCGGCGACCGGCGGGTTGATGATTTCCTCGTCAGGCTAGCGCAGCGCTGGCGCCCGGTCTTGCGCAAACCGGTGTTCATAGGCATCGCGGGAAGTGCTGGCAAGACCACTGCCAAAGAGTTGTTGCGGGGCATTTTGTCGAGTGGATCGAGCGGCGTTGCCAACCCTGGAACATTGAACGTGCTGCCGGAAATCGCCAAGACAATCCTTCGCACGCGCCCAAGCCATACCTTCTGCATTTCCGAGCTGAGTGAAGATCACCCCGGAGTTATGGACAAAAACCTTGATTTGTTTCAACCCGATATTGCCATTGTTACTTTGATCCAGGACGACCACCTGGCGGCGTTCGGGTCGCGCGAAGCCTTGGCAAATGAATTTGCCAAATTGGTACACGGCTTGCCCTCAGTTGGCACTGCTGTCCTCAATGCCGATGACGCACAAGTGCTGGCCATGGCTTCGAAGTGCCGCGCCAGG
>JANMMR010000311.1:0-1693 GCA_031373455.1 Rhodoferax sp. | reverse complement strand
GGGTACGGCGACAGCGGCGGGCGGTTGGGTTGGCTTGAACCGCGACTACTACGGCACCGGCCTGCAGTACAACGCCACCTCCAGATGGGGTGGCATGCCCGTCAATTGGGTGGCCGGCTTCGAATACGACCGCATGCAGGAGCGCCGCCAGGGCGGTGCTGCCGCCTTGGGGCAAAAGACCACCACGACGCGCAACGAGGTCAACGCGGCCGACAACACCGACTTTTTCGCGCAGGGCACAGCGGCCTTGAACGAGCGTTTCTCGGTGGTGGGTGGCGTGCGCCACAGCACCGTGCGCATGAACAGCAGCGACGACTACCTGATTGACGGCAATGGCTCCGGTTCCATCAGTTACCAGGCAACCAGCCCGGTGCTGGGCGTCACCTGGCACGCCACCGACAAAGTCAACCTCTACGCCAACATCGGGCGTGGGTTCGAGACCCCCACACGTGCCGAAATGGCCTACGCCGGCGCTGGTGTGCCGGCCTTCAACACCACACTCAACGCGGCTGGAAGCCAGCACTTTGAAATCGGCGCGAAATGGACGCCAACGCCCCAGTCGCGCGTGGATTTCGCCGTGTACCAGATCGATACCACCGACGAAATCGTGGTGGCCAGCAGCTCGGGTGGCAATTCAACCTTCAAGAACGCGCCCGGCACCAAACGCACCGGCTGGGAGCTGGCCGGCAGCAACTATTTCACGCCCAACTGGCGCGGGAGCCTGTCGGTCTCGCAAATTGACGCGAGTTTTTCGCAGACCTTTACCACGGTGAGTGGCGCGCCACCGGCGGCCACCACCATTCTGGCGGGCAACAAGATTCCCGGCATACCGCAAAGCTCACTGTTTGCCGAATTGTTGTGGGCCAGCCAGGCGCCTGGCGCCCGCAGCAGCGCGGTGCAACTGGGCACCCAGGCGGGGCTGGAGTTTTTGCAGTCAGGCAAGCTGTTTGCCAACGACACCAACACCGTCGCTGTGGACGGGTACGGCACCTGGGCGATCAAGGCCAGCCACGGCTTAGCGGTGGGCAAGGGCAGTCTGACGGCTTACGCGCGGGTGGACAACCTGACGGACGAAAAATACGTGGGTTCGGTCATCGTCAACCAGGCCAACCAGCAGTTTTTTGAACCGGCGCCAGGCCGCAACTGGACGCTGGGTTTCCGGCTCGTCTTGCCACTTTAAGCCGCATCACGCCAACATCTACCCCGATCATTTAATTGGGGTCAGGTTCCAATTAAACATGCAATTGGTGCATGGACAATTGGAATCTGACCCCAATTAATTTTTGACACCGTGAACCCCGTCAGCCCCGCTTTGGGTTTGGAGCCACGCCCCGTCGCCCCCTCATCACGAATCTCACCGCCTGCACCAGTTGACGCACCGGGGAACGGCGAAATCGCCGTGGGGTGGTTGTGCGTTTCCACCTTCATCAAAACGTGATTTACCGCGCTGTATTTTTGATAGCTCGACGATGATCCCGCCATAAAACGCTCAACGCTTGCGCCTTCCATCACCGAAGCATTGTCGGAGTACGCCACCAGCATGTGCTGCGGGTTCTGCTGATGCGTGTGGCGGATCATGCCGAACAGGCTGTACGTTTGCGCCACGCCATCAATGGTGAACTGCGCATTGAAAATCTTGTGGCGGCAATGTTCGCTGTTGGCTTGAGCGAACATCATCAGCTCGACATCTGTC
>JANMMR010000633.1:0-3379 GCA_031373455.1 Rhodoferax sp. | reverse complement strand
CCCACGCAACCATGCGGCCCCCCCGCGGGTCTGGGAGCCACTTGCAGCGGGGGAGCGTGGGGGCCTGTTTTTGCGCTGGGCCGCCCCAAGCAAAAATGCGGCCCCCTCGGGGGGCAGGGAGCGACACGAAGTGCGCGACCGTGGGGGCCATATCTATCCCGTAACGACGCTCACGCCGCCATCCACCGCCATCCACTGGCCGGTGATGTGTTTGCCGGCATCTGAGGCGTACAACAGTGCGATGCCCTTGAGATCTTCGTCGTCGCCCAGGCGGTTCAATGGGGCTGCGGCTGCCATTTTTTCTTCACCGAGTATCGTGATCAGGCCGGCTGCCAGCTTGGTCATGAAAAAGCCGGGGCATATGGCGTTGACATTGATGTTGTATTTGCCCCATTCAGCCGCCAGCGTGCGGGTGAAATTGATCACCGCGCCCTTCGAGGTGCTGTAGGCGATGGTGTCCATGCCGCGCGGGTTGCCATTGAGCCCTGCTATGGACGCGATGTTGATGATGCGGCCGCGCTTGGCCGGGATCATGCTGTGTTTGGCAATGTGCTGCGAGAGGATGAAATAACCGCGCACGTTGAGGTTCATCACCTTGTCCCAGGCGGCCACCGGGTGGTCTTCGGCTGGCGCGCCCCAGCTGGCGCCGGCGTTGTTGACGAGGATGTGCACGTCGCCCAGGCGCGAGAGGGTTTCGTCGGCGAGGCGGCGCAGGTCTTCCTCTTTGGCGCAGTCGGCGGCGATCCAGCGTGCATCGATGCCCTGCGCCTGCAACTGGGCGGCGGCCACTTCGAGCTCATCGGCCTTGCGCGAGCTGAGCATGATCTTGGCGCCTGCTTCACCCAGCGCCTGCGCCATTTGCAGGCCCAGGCCACGCGATCCTCCGGTGACCAGCGCGGTCTTGCCGGTCAGGTCAAACAGTTGTTGAACGGTTCTGCTCATGGGGGAACTTTCATTTTGGAACGGACAAACACACAAACGAAACCCGCCATCGCGACGACCAGCCCGCACACCGCCATCCAGGTGGCCAGCGTGTCCTCTTGGGGCGGCAAAAACAGCGACACAACAAACGTGAGCAGCCCGCCGTACACGAGGACCCAGATCAGCACCTCGATGCGGGCCACGGCGATTGCGGTGCTCTTCAAAATGCCTCCACGGGCATGTTGGCGCAGGTCATGTCGCGCGATTCCACCACGCCGTACCAGGCGCTGATTTTGGGCAACTCGTAGCGGAAAAAGTACCGCGTGGCGCTCAGTACGCTGCTGGTTTTGGCTTGCTTGGCCTCAGGGTCGGCCGCGAGGGCTGCGCAGGCGACGTCCAGCCAGATCCAGGCCAGCACGGTGTGGCCGAAGCCCTGCAGGTAGGGAACCGCGTTGGCCAGCGCCTCGCCCGCGTTGCCGGTTGACCAGGCCGCGCGGGTCACTGCATCGCTTCGCAGCAGGGCCTGTGTGAGGGCGTCTGCCAAGCCTGCCAAAGGCGTGTATTGGTTTGCCCGCTTCACGGTGGCCATCGCACGCCCGGCCAAGAGTGACAAACCCCGGCCCTCCTCCATGCGCACTTTGCGCCCCAGCAAATCCGCCGCCTGGATGCCGTGCGTGCCCTCGTGGATCATGTTGAGGCGGTTGTCGCGCCAATACTGTTCCACCGGAAAATCGCGCGTGTAGCCGTAACCGCCATGAATCTGGATCGCCAGACTGTTGGCCTCCAGGCACCATTCACTGGGCCAGCTCTTGGCGATGGGCGTGAGCACTTCGAGCAGCAGGCGCGCGTCGTCGGCTTCTTGCGGGTTGCCGGTGTGCTGTTCGTCAACCAGGCGCGCGCAATACAGCTCCAGCGCCAGCGCGCCTTCACAGTACGATTTTTGCGCCAGCAGCATGCGCTTGATGTCGGCGTGTTCGATCAGCGGCACCTGGGGTTGCGAGGCGTCCTTGCCCGCGCCCTTGATGGGCCGGCCCTGCGCGCGGGTTTTGGCGTAGTCGAGCGAGGCGTAATAACCGGCCATGCCGAGCATCGTCGCCGCGGTGCCTACGCCAATGC
Organism: Rhodoferax sp.; assembly: GCA_031373455.1. Lineage (GTDB taxonomy): Bacteria > Pseudomonadota > Gammaproteobacteria > Burkholderiales > Burkholderiaceae_C > JANYCG01. Next base: position 1,342 of record JANMMR010000633.1, on the reverse strand, counting down.
GCGCTTCGTTCATCATGTGGAACATGCAGCGCAAGCCTTCACCCGGTTGGCCCACCAGGTATCCGATGGCACCGGCCTGTCCGCCAGGCTTGAACTGCCCTTCGCCAAAATTCAGCAAAGTGTTGGTGGTGCCGCGCCAGCCGAGTTTGTGGTTCAGCCCGGCCAAAGCCACGTCGTTGCGGGCGCCTGTGAGTTCTCCCTTTTCATTCACCAGTTTCTTCGGGACGACAAACAGGGAAATGCCGCGTGTGCCGGGAACCAGCTTGCCGTCGGCATCGGGAATTTTGGCCAGGACGAGGTGAACGATGTTTTCCGTCAACTCGTGTTCACCCGCCGAGATCCACATCTTGTTGCCCTTGATGCGGTAACGCGGGCCCAGCGGGTCGCTGGCAGCATCTGGGCCATCCAGCACGGCGCGCGTTGTGATGTCAGACAGGCTTGAGCCGGCCTGTGGCTCGCTCAAACACATGGTGCCTGACCACTGGCCGGAAAACTCCTTGAGCGCAAACACGATTTTTTGCGCCTCTGTGCCGTGTTTCATCAGCAAATTGGCATTGCCCACCGACAAAAGCCCCGAGCCCATGCTCACCGACGCCGTGGCGAAAAAAGCATTGGCAGCAGCTTCAACGGTGAACGGCAGCTGCATGCCGCCGATGTCGTAGTCTTGCGAGGCGCTCAGCATCCCTGAAGCCGCATAGGCCGCGTGTGCATCGCGCGTAGCCTGCGGCAACACCACGCGCAAGCTGCCGTCGCTGCACGTTTCGGTGCGCGGCTCTTCGGTGTCGATCAGCCGGTTGAAAGGCGCATATTTCTCGCGGGCGATGCGCTCGCAGGTGTCCAGCACCGCGTCAAAGGTTTCGCGGGAATGCTCCGCAAAACGCTCGCGCGCCTTCAGGGTTTCAACCCCGAGCCACTGGTACAGCAGGAATTCCAGGGTGGGGCGAAGCTGCATGGTGGACTCGGGTGGGCGGGTTCAAAGCACCTCAAACACCCCCGCTGCCCCCATGCCGCCGCCCACACACATCGTCACCACCACGCGTTTGGCGCCCCGGCGTTTGCCTTCGATGAGCGCATGGCCGGTGAGGCGCTGGCCGCTCACGCCATACGGGTGGCCGACCGCGATGGCGCCGCCGTTGACGTTCAGGCGGTCCGCCGGAATGCCGAGTTTGTCGCGGCAATACAGCACTTGTACGGCGAAGGCTTCGTTGAGTTCCCACAGGTCGATGTCGTTCACCGTGAGGCCCAGGCGCTTCAAGACCTTGGGGATGGCAAACACCGGGCCAATGCCCATTTCGTCGGGCTCGCAGCCAGCCACGGCAAAACCGAGGAAACGGCCAATCGG
>JANMMR010000309.1:0-2668 GCA_031373455.1 Rhodoferax sp. | reverse complement strand
CATGAAACGCAGCAGCAGCATGGCGGCGGCGCAGATGGCAAAGGAAACGAAACCCCACAGGTAGCTGCCGGTGTATTGTTTGCTCATGCCCATGGCGTTGGGGATCAGGCCGCCGCCCAAGGCGCCGATCTCGCCGATCATCGAGCCGGCTACGGCGGTGGTCGTCGGCCAGCGCAGCGGCACCAGCTGGAAGAGGGCGCCGTTGCCGGCACCGAGCGCGGCGAAACAAATCAGAAAAAGCAGCATCGTGGTGGGCAGCGAGTTCTCGGCCAGACCGCAGCCCATCAGGCTCAGGGTGACGACCACCAGCACGCCAGTGAGCGTGTTCACGCCGCCCCAGTGGTCGGAGATCCACCCGCCAAAAACACGCAGCGCCGCGCCCATGAACGCGGCGAGCATGGTGAGTTGGCCGGCCTGTACTTTGGAGACGGAGAACTGGTCGTAAAAATAACTCGGCAAAAATGTGACGAGACCTATGAAGCCGCCAAAAGTCACCGCGTAGATCAGGCTGAAGGCCCAGCCGTCTTTTTCAAACAGGCAGGCGATGTGTTCCTTGAAGCTGGCGTGTTTGTCCAGGTCCGGCGGCTCCTGGGCGAAAAATACCATCACGGCGATTGGCACCATCACGGCGATGGCGGCAATGCCGTACACCGTCTGCCAGCCGAAGGCTTGGGCCAACGGAGGTGCCAGCAGCGCGGAGACGGCGGTGCCTACGTTGCCTGCACCCACCAGGCCCATGGCCAGGCCCTTGTAACGCGGCGGGAACGAGCCCGAGCCGAGCGACAGCGCCACGCCGAAACTCGCACCGGCAATGCCCAGGAGCACACCCATGGCCAGCAGGTCGTTGAACGATTGGACAAAAAAGTAACCGTATAAAAGCGCGATGGCGATGCCGCCCATTTCCACCAATGTCGCGTTTTTGCGGCCGATGTATTGCGCGAGGATGCCCAGCGGGAAACGCATCAGCGCGCCGGCGAAGATCGGTATGGACAACATCAGCCCCTTTTGCGAGGGTGTGAGGTTGTAAGTCTCGGAGATGAAGGGCGCCATGGTGCCGTTCATCACCCAGATGGCGCACGAAAACATGAAGTAGAAAAAGGCCGCGCCCAATGTCGGGGCATGGCCGGCATTGAGAAAGGTGCGAAACGCACCGTGTTGGGGTGCAGTGGCTCGGGAGCGCAGGGAGTGTTCAGGCATGGTGAACACTGCCACGCCAGAAACGTGCCAGTTTGACAGCGGTGCGCGGCTCAGGCTGGCGTCATGCCGTTTTGCTGGATGGTTAGCGCCGCAGCGGGGGACGCCATGAAGGCCAACAGGTCGGCCGCCGCCTGCGGGTTGGCGCAAGTGCTGGCCACCGCGCCGCTGAAGGTGGTGATGATTTCAATCGCCGGCGGCAACATGCCGACCAGCTCCACGCCGGTTACGTTCAACATCTCGCTGAGTTGCTGAAAACCCAGCGCCACCTCGCCCCGGGCGATCAAGGCACCCACCGGCACGCCGGGCGGCGCCTGCACGATGCGGCTTTTGACCGACTCCGCAATGCCCCACCGCTCGAACAGCTTGGCCAATTGCACGCCGCTGGGGCCCGTGGAATATCCCAGTGTGGGCGCTGCCATCACGGCTTTTTTCACGGCGTCTTCGGAGGAGATGTCGGGCCGTGCCGTGCCGCTTCGAATGCCCACCGCCACGCCGGAGCGCACCAGGTCGCGCAGGCTGCCGTCCACCAGCTTGCCGGCTGCCTGAAGCTGGTCCATCGCGTTGCGGGCGAGGATGACCAGGTCAAACGCCTCACCGGCCTGCACGCGTTTGGCGGCGTCAACTCCGCCGACCGATTCGACGGCAACGGCCTGGCCGCTGGCCGCCTGGTAGGCCGCCACCAGATCCGCCAGGATCTGTTTGGTGGCCATGGAGGAAATGATGCGGATCGGCTGACCGGTTGCTGTGCTCATGCGGCGGATTTTAGGCGGCCAGTTTCTCCACGTGCGACTGGCGCGTGTAAAGAAAGTCCAGCACGTTTTTGCGGTACAGCTGGTACAGCGGGCTTTGCGCCAGCTCGACCCGGTTGCGTGGGCGCACCAGCGGCACTTCAAGAATTTCGCCAATGGTGGCGGCGGGGCCGTTGGTGAGCATGACCACGCGGTCAGACAACAACACGGCTTCGTCCACATCGTGCGTCACCATCACCACCGTGCTGTGGGTCTCGGCCACGATGGCCAGCAACTCGTCTTGCAGCTTGGCGCGGGTGAGGGCGTCCAGCGCGCCAAAAGGCTCGTCCAGCAGCAGCACCTTGGGCTCCATGCACAAGGCGCGGGCGATGCCCACACGCTGCTTCATGCCGCCCGAGATCTCGCCGGGGCGTTTTTGCGCGGCAGCGCTCAAGCCCACCATCGCCAGCGCGGCATCGGTGCGGGCCTTGAGCTGGGCTTTGCTCTCGGCGTTTGCGCCAGTGGTTTTGTTGGCTGCGCCGAAGACGCGTTCAACAGCGAGGTGCACGTTTTCAAAACACGTGAGCCAGGGCAACAGCGAGTGGTTCTGGAACACCACGGCGCGGTCCGGCCCGGGCCCGGCGATTTCGCGGTTGGCGCAGATCAGGCTGCCCTCGGTGGGGTGGGTGAGGCCCGCGATCAGGTTCAGCAGGGTGGATTTGCCGCAACCCGAGTGGCCGATG
>JANMMR010000622.1:0-5563 GCA_031373455.1 Rhodoferax sp. | reverse complement strand
CGATGCCTCGGGTTCGGCCACGCGGGTTGAAATTGGCATCAGCACGGCTTTTGGCTGCACCATCCAGGGCAAGGTCGAAACGGCTGAGGTTCAGCGTTTGGTCAAAGCGGTGGTTGACGCCGGTGTGGACCACATCGGGCTAGCAGACACCGTGGGTTACGCCGACCCAGCCATGGTGCGCACCCTCTATGAACTGTGCCTGCCTATTGCAGGAGACAGACTCAACTGCGGCCACTTCCATGACACCCGCGGCCTGGGTCTGGCCAATGTCTACGCGGCCCTGCAACTGGGCATCACACGGTTTGACGCCTGCCTGGCTGGCATTGGCGGCTGCCCGCATGCGCCCGGTGCCAGTGGCAACGTGAGCACGGAAGACCTTGCGCACATGTTGCTCTCGATGGGTATTGAGACCGGCATCGACTTTGGAAAACTTATGGCCTTGCGTGCGCAAGTAGCCGGCTGGCTGGAGGGTGAAACCCTGCACGGCACGTTGTGGCGCGCAGGTTTGCCCAAAACGCTGCATGCTGCTCAGGCGATGGCGGCATGAGCGCCCCGGCATTGCCACTGGCTGGCCTGAAGGTGGTCGAATTCACCCACATGGTGATGGGCCCGACCTGCGGCATGGTGCTGGCCGACATGGGCGCCGAAGTGATCAAGGTTGAACCCATCGAAGGCGACCGCACGCGGCACCTGCTGGGCTCGGGCGCCGGTTTTTTCCCGATGTTCAACCGCAACAAGAAAAGCATCGCAATTGACCTGCGTTCAAAAGACGGGGCCCAGGCGGCCCGCACTCTTTCGGCCAGCGCCGACGTGGTGCTGGAGAATTTCAAACCCGGCACGATGGGCAAATACGGGCTCGACTACGCCTCACTCTCCCAAGTGAACCCGAAAATCATTTACGTGAGCCACAAGGGGTTCCTGCCCGGGCCGTATGAACACCGCGTGGCGCTCGATGAGGTGGTGCAGATGATGGGAGGCCTTGCCTACATGACCGGCCGGCCGGGTGACCCGCTGCGCGCGGGCAGCAGTGTGAACGACATCATGGGCGGCATGTTTGGCGCCATAGGCGCATTGGGGGCCCTGGTACAACGCGGCATCACCGGGCGCGGGCAGGAGGTGCAAAGCGCACTCTTTGAAAACAACGTGTTTCTGGTCGGCCAGCACATGTTGCAATACGCCATCACGGGGCAGGCCGCGGCGCCCATGCCCGACCGCATTTCTGCCTGGGCGGTGTATGACGTGTTCACGGTGAAAAATGGCGAGCAAATCTTCCTCTCGGCTGTCAGCGACGCCCAGTGGAACGTGTTTTGCGATGTGCTGGGGTTTGCTGACCTCAAGGCAGACCCGCGGTACGCCAGCAACAACCAGCGCGTCGCGTTGCGGCCCGAATTGTTACCGGTGTTGCGCGAGCGCTTGAGTGAGCGTACGGCCGCTGAGCTCTCCACCCTGTTCGAAAACAATGCGTTGCCGTTTGCGCCCATCCGCAAACCCGAGGAGCTTTACGACGACGAACACCTGATCGCCACCGGGGGCCTGGCAGACGTCACCCTCACCGACGGCGCCAAAGCCGGGCAGTCTGCCAAAGCAACGCTGTTTCCCTTCACCATGGCCGGCCAGCGCTTGGGTGTGCGCCTGCACCCGCCACGCATGGGTGAACACACGCGCGAGGTGCTCACCCAGGTGGGTTATGCCCCGGCCGAGATTGACCGTTTGATTTCCAGTTCCGCCGTCGCTTGATGCGCGCCAACCCACTACATAACCGGAGACTTCCTTGAATCCATCCTTCACCCATCCGAACCGTCGCCAGACTTTGTTGGCGCTGGCTGCTCTGGGTTATGCCCATGGCGCACTGGCGCAATCGGACAAACCGGTCCGTTTCATCCTGCCCGTATCGGCCGGCTCCGGCGTAGACGGCATCATCCGCGCGGCCAGCAGCCAGCTCGCCAAAGCGCTGGGGCAGGGCGTTGTGATCGAAAACCAGCCGGGTGCGGGCGGCGTGGTTGGTACTGCGGCGATGATCAAGTCTGCGCCTGACGGCTACACACTCTCGATGGTGTCCAACAACCATGTGATCTACCCGAGCGTGCTGAAATCCGTGCCGTTTGATCCCGTCAATGACATCACGCCCATCGCCATCATTGGTGCCACGCCTCTGATTTTGGTGGTCAATCCAAAAGTACCAGCCAAATCCCTGAAGGAGTTTGCTGCGCTGCTCAAGGCCAACCCCGGCAAATACAACTATGCCTCCAGCGGCAACGGGACCATCCTGCACCTGGCGGCCGAGATGTTCAAGGACGTGAGCCAAACTTTTTCCACGCACATTCCGTACCGCGGTTTCGGCCCGATGTTGCAAGACATCGTGAGTGGCCAGGTCGATTGGGGCGTGGGTGCCTTGCCCGCAGTGGCCGGGCAGGTGAAGGCGGGCAACCTGCGTGCCTTGTGTGTTTCTGCGCCGGCCCGAATCAATGCTGCGCCCGATATTCCGACCTCCGCCGAAGGCGGATTCCCCAAGTATTTGGTGGAAGGCTGGATCGCGGCGGTAGGCCCCAAGGGCATGGGCGCCGATCAGGTCAAACGCATCCACGGCGCGATTGCCACGGCGTTTGCCACGCCGGAAGTGAAGGAAGCCATGGCCAAACAGGGCAACACCATCAACATCAGTACACCCGAAGCAGCCCTCGTTCATTTCAAGGGCGAGCTGGTGAAGTATGCGGCGCTGGTGAAAAAGGCCGGCGTCGAGCCGCAATGACGCCCCTGGCCGGCTAGCGCGTCACCAGCACCGGAATCGCCGACTCCGCCACTACGCGGCCGGCCACACTGCCCAACATCAGCCGGCGGATGCCGGTGCGCCCATGGGAGCCGAGCATGATCAGATCGCAGCCCTCGGCCTTGGCGGCGTGCATGATGCCAGCCGCAGCGCCAGCCTCTTCAACGATGCGGGTCTGCACATCGATACCTCCGCCGCCTTCCTGGGCCAGTTCCACCACCTTGGCGTTGGCTTTCGTAGCCAGGGTCTGTGCGGCAGACATGTACGACTGGAAACCCATCGGGTTGCTGTCGCCCACCATCAGGAACGGGTAGGGGTCAATCACGTACACCGAGGTGATGCGGCAATTGTGGACCCGGGCCAACTCCAGGGCCAACGCGGCGGCGTGTTCTGAAGCAGGTGAGCCGTCGGTGGCAATACAGATGTTCTTGAACATGGCGTCCTCCTGAAGGTCTGGCCGGGATTGGCCCGCGCCCATTGGAAGGCTCCAGTTTGCGCTGCGAATTGATACAGGTCAACTGCAGTTGAATGGTCTGATGGGGAAAAGGAAGCAGGGATTGATTTAGGATTGAATTGTCACTAGGATTCCGCACATGGCACAGCACCTCCACAGCCCGGCCGGAAATAACTTTGCCCCGGAGACCGAGGGCGACCACGCGCCCGATGGCGTTTTGTCCCGGTTCCTCGGTAGTTTGCCAGCGCGGGCCAATATTCCCTTGCGTCTGGTGCTCTGGAACGGCAAAAGCGTCGATCTAGGCCCCGGCGCGCGTGTCAGCCTGCAGTTGAAGGACGCCCGCGCGCTGCGCTACCTGCTGTCGCCCACGATCGACAGCCTCGCTGAAGCCTACGTCAACGGGCATTTCGAAGTGATCGGCAGCGTGGCCGATGTCGTTGACGTCGCCATGCGGCTGGCGGCCTCGGGTGAGTCGTCGGCCGGCAAATTTGCACGCCTTTTCAGCCCGGTGCGGCACAACAAGGCGCTCGACAAATCCTCCATTGCCCACCATTACGATGTGAGCAATGCTTTCTACCAGCAGTGGCTGGATCCGCGCATGGTGTATTCCTGCGCCTATTTCCAGACTGGCCAGGAGGCACTTGCTGACGCGCAACTGGCCAAGCTGGACCATGTGCTGAACAAGATCATGCTCAAAAAAGACGAGCGCCTCCTGGACATCGGCTGCGGCTGGGGCGCGTTGGCGATGCGTGCGGCCGAAAAATGCGGCGCCCGTGTGGTCGGTGTCACGTTGTCGGAAAACCAGTATGAGCTGGCCCGCGAGCGCGTGGCCCAGGCCGGTTTGCGCACCCGGGTGGACATCCGCCTGCTGGACTACCGAGACCTCACGCCCAATGACGGCCCGTTTGACAAAATCACCTCGATCGGCATGTTTGAACATGTGGGCCTCAAACACCTGGGTACCTATTTCGCCAAAATTAACAGCCTGCTGCGCGACGGCGGCCTGGTGCTCAACCATGGCATCACCTCGACCGACCCCGGCAGCGGCAACACCCCCCTTGGTGCCGGCGAGTTCATCGACAAATACGTTTTTCCGAATGGTGAGTTGCCACACATCAGCCTGGCGCTGCATGAGATGCAGGTGGGCGGCCTCGAAGCGCTGGACGTGGAGTGCCTGCGCCGCCACTATGCACGCACCTTGTCGCAGTGGTCCGACAATTTCGAAGCCGGCAGCCAGGCAAGCGACGGCGCCAGCGCCGCAGAGAGCCGCGTGCGCAGCCTGGTGGATGAAAAAACCTGGCGCGTCTGGCGCATTTACCTCGCCGGTTGTTCCCACGCGTTTTCGCAAAACTGGGTGTCGCTCTACCAGGTGCTGGCTTGCAAGGCCGGCGTGGGAGACAACCTCAACCCAACGCCCTGGTCACGCGCCTACATGTACCAGGCCTGAGGCGGCCAAGCCTGGGCCGGTCCGCGCCAGGGCCTCAGCGGCCGGCCGCAAAACCAAACAGGCGTTTGGGCGTCTCCCACAAGATTTTCCGCCGCCATTCGGCATCTGGAACACACGTGGCAAAGAGTTGCAGGAGCGGGCCATAGTCGAGGCGCGACGACGCGCGCAAAAACGGCCAGTCAGACGCCCACAGGCATTGGTCCGGGCCGAAGGCCTGCAGCAGCGCATCAATGTGGCGGTGGGTGTCGGCAAACGGGAAATCCTGTTTTGAGAATTTGGCGAAGCCTGAAATCTTCACGGCCGTGCGCCCGTTTGCAGCCATCGCCAGCAGCGCGGCAAAACCCGGAGCGTCGATCCCGCGGGTGGGGTCGGGCCGGCCGCAGTGGTCGATCAAGACCTGCACGCCAGACGCCTCAAGCATGGGCGCCAGCGCGGCCAGTTGGTCGTCCTGCACCTGCACGTTGGCAAACAGGCCCAACTGCGCCAGGCGCGCCAGCAGCGGCGCGATATCGGCGTAATGATTGAGCCCGTGCAGCGATACGTTGAAGGCGATGCCCACGATGCCTTGCGCCTGCAGCGCTTGCAGCTCTGCCAGCGGCGCGCTATTGGCGACCACGGCAACACCTTTGAAGCGCCCTTTGCCATGGGCGATGGCGTCGAGCATGCAGCGGTTGTCCGGCCCATAGCCGGAATTGGGCTCCACCAAGAGGGCATGGTGCGCGCTGTAGGCGTCCAGCACCTGGGCGAAATAATCCGCCGAACCGGTCTCCTGGCCGGCGGGGCGGTAGGGCACGTCTGCGCCGTAGGCGAAGCGGCCCGGGTCCAGGATGTGGCAGTGGCAATCAATTTTGGGCGTGGCGTAGATGGTGGCGTCAAAGCTCATGCCGCATTCTCG
>JANMMR010000620.1:0-2768 GCA_031373455.1 Rhodoferax sp. | reverse complement strand
CCAAAGGCCAGTATCGCGATGCTTTTTCCCTTGCGGCGCACTTCGGCCTTGCCGTAAGGCAGAGGCTCCAGGCCGGCCGGCATCGCCGCGCCCACACCCGCGCCGCGCGGGTACCGCACGGCCACCGGGTGGTCTTGCGCAAACGCGCTGGACAAGAGGCCGCGGCATTCCGCTTCGTCGGCCGGGCAGGCAACGCCCATGTTCGGGATGCAGCGCAGGAAGGCGATGTCGTAGTTGCCAGCGTGTGTGGCGCCGTCTGCGCCCACGAGGCCGGCGCGGTCGAGCGCAAACACCACCGGCAGGTTCTGGATCGCCACGTCGTGGATCAACTGGTCATACGCGCGCTGCAGGAAGGTGGAGTAAATCGCCACCACCGGCTTCATGCCTTCACACGCCAGGCCGGCGGCAAACGTCACCGCGTGTTGTTCGGCAATGCCCACATCAAAATACCGCCCCGGGAAACGCTGCTCAAACTCGACCATTCCGGAGCCTTCGCGCATCGCCGGTGTGATGCCGACCAGGCGCGCGTCTTGCGTGGCCATGTCGCACAACCACTGGCCAAACACCTGGGTGAAGGTGGCTTTGGGCGGCACCACGGGTTTGAGCAAACCCACGGCCGGGTCGAACTTGCCGGGGCCGTGGTAGGTGACAGGGTCTGCTTCAGCGCGTTTGTAGCCTTGGCCTTTTTTGGTGACCACGTGCAGGAACTGACGCCCTTCGAGGTGCTTGATGTTCTCCAGCGTGGGGATGAGTGAATCCAGGTCGTGCCCGTCTATCGGCCCGATGTAGTTGAAGCCGAATTTCTCGAACAAGGTGGCCGGTACCACCATGCCCTTGGCCTGCTCCTCCAGCCGCTTGGCCAGGTTGAACAGGGGCGGTGCGTTTTTGAGCACGGTTTTGCCGACGTTTTTCGCGGCCGCGTAAAACTGCCCGCTCATCAGCTGCGCGAGGTAACGGTTCAGCGCGCCCACCGGGGGGCTGATGCTCATGTCGTTGTCGTTGAGGATGACCAGCAGGTTGCAATCGGCCACACCGGCGTTGTTGAGCGCTTCAAAGGCCATGCCGGCGGTCATCGCGCCGTCGCCAATGATGGCCACCGCGCGGCGTTCGCTGCCCTGAAGCTTTGCGCCGATGGCCATGCCCAGCGCGGCGGAAATGGAGGTGCTGGAATGGGCCGTGCCAAACGCGTCAAATTCGCTCTCGGCGCGTTGCGGAAAACCCGAGATCCCGCCCAATTGCCGCAAGCTCGCCATGCGTTCACGCCGCCCGGTGAGGATCTTGTGCGGGTAGGTTTGGTGGCCCACGTCCCACACCAGCCGGTCTTGCGGCGTGTTGAACACGTAATGCAGCGCCACGGTGAGCTCCACGGTACCGAGGTTGGAGCTCAAGTGCCCGCCGGTTTTGGAGACCGAATCGAGCACAAAAGCACGCAGCTCGCCGGCGAGTTCACCGAGCTGCGGGCGCGTGAGTTTGCGCACGTCGGCCGGGGAATCAATGGTTTGCAGGAGTGAAAACGCAGGGTTTGACATGTTTTTTTATTTGTCCCGATTGGGCAGTTAAGGGTGTCGTCAAGCCTTGCGGTTGACCACCATATGGGCCAATGCGCGCAAGGCCCGGCTGTCGGGCAGCGCGGCGGCCTCCAGCGCTGCCAGCGCCCGCTGCAGCAACTCCTGCGCAAAAGCCCGCGACGGCGCAAGCCCCAGCAGCGATACATAGGTGGGCTTGGCCTGCTGCGCGTCTTTGCCGGCGGTTTTGCCCAGGGTGGCGGAGTCTTCGGTGGCGTCAAGGATGTCATCAACCACCTGAAACGCCAGGCCGATGGCGGCTCCATAGGCTTCAAGTGCCCGGGCCGCGCGCGCCGGGGGCTGCCCGCAGGCGGCGCCCATCATCACGCTGCCTTGCAACAACGCGCCGGTCTTGAGGCGGTGCATTTCACTCAATTGGCGTTCGCTCAGCAACTGCCCCACGCTGGCCAGGTCAATCGCCTGCCCGCCGGCCATGCCCGCGCTGCCGGCGGCTTGGGCCAGCAAGCGGCACAGGCGCGCCTGCAAGGCCGCAGGAACGGCCGCGCCCTCTGGCGTGAATTCATCGGGTGTGAGCAACTCAAACGCCAGCGCCTGCAGCGCGTCGCCGGCCAGCAGGGCCTGCGCTTCGCCGTATTTCACGTGCACGGTGGGTTTGCCCCGGCGCAACACGTCGTTGTCCATACACGGCAGGTCGTCGTGCACCAGCGAATAGGCGTGGATGAGCTCGGTGGCGCAGGCGGCTCGCAGGGCGGCAGTGGTGTTGCCGCCCACCGCTTCACAACTGGCCATCACCAAAAGCGGGCGCAGGCGTTTGCCGCCATCGAGCACGGCATAACGCATGGCGTCGACCAGGGCAGCAGGCGCGCCATGGTCGAGGCCTACAGGCGCTTCAACGGTGACCCAGCGTTCAAGCGCGCGCTCCACCGCAGCCAGGTGGTGCTGGCTCCAGGCGGCCAGCTCAAAACCGCTGGCGGGCGCTGTTTCGTTTTTCAGCACCGCGCTCATGGGGGCGTCCAGCTCTTGACAATGCCGCCGTCGATGGATTTGGTGTCAAGCAGCTTGATCTGGTCTTCCACCGCCTGCAGCTTCTCGCGGCAGTACTTGAGCAGCTCGGAGCCGCGCTGGTAACCGCTGAGCACCTGCTCCAGCGGCATTTCGCCGGATTCAAGGCGCGCCAAAAGATGCTCCAGCTCGGCCTGGGCGTCTTCGTAATTGGCGGGCAGTGCCTTGTCGGGTACCGCA
>JANMMR010000596.1:0-1953 GCA_031373455.1 Rhodoferax sp. | reverse complement strand
TAGCCTGAAAAATCGGTCTCGCACACGCCAGTGACAATGACCTGCAGGTCGCGCCGGTACGCCACCGCCGCCGCCAGTGTGAGAAACAACAGGTTGCGCCCGGGCACAAAGGTGTTGGGCAGGCCGCTTTGTTCCATCTTGAAGGCGGTGTCTCGCGTCAATGAGGTCTCGCTGACTTTCCCGAGTACTTCAAGGTCCAGCAGGTGGTCTTCACCCAGCTTGTCGGCCCAGCGGGGGAACCCGGCACGCAGTTCGCGCAAAACGTTCAGGCGCGATTCCAGCTCAATGTGGTGGCGCTGCCGGTAGTCAAACGCGATGGTTTCCACGCGCTCATATTTGGAGAGCGCCAATGCCAGGCAAGTGGTGGAGTCCTGCCCGCCGGAAAACAAAACCAGGGCCGAGGTGTGCATTGAAAAACGTGTAGGAACGCGTCCTAAATGGTCACGCCACCGTCAATCACGATGCTTTGCCCGGTGATGAAGCTGCCGGCCTGCGAGGCCAAAAACACCGCCGCTCCGGCAATTTCATCGGGCTCCCCAATGCGGCGCAAAGGCGTGGTGGCGGTGCGTTTTTTCAGCATCTCGGCGTCTTCCCACAGCGCCTTGGCAAAGTCGGTCTTGATCAGCCCTGGCGCGATGCAGTTCACGCGGACATTGTGCGGGCCAAACTCGTGCGCCAGGTTGCGCGCCAGTTGCATGTCGGCCGCCTTGCTGATGCCATAGGCGCCAATCACCGGTGTGCCGCGCAGCCCGCCGATGCTACTGACAATGATGATCGCGCCGTCTTTGCGTTCAATCATCTGCGGTGCCACAAAATTGATCAACCAGTGGTTCGAGACGATGTTGTTGTCCAGAATCTTGCGGAGCTGCTCGTCTTCGATGCCGGCCATCGGCCCGTAATACGGGTTGCTCGCCGCGTTGCACACCAGCACGTCGACTTTGCCCCATTGCCGCATCGCCTCATCCACGAGGTTTTTCAGCTGCTCCTTGCTCGAGATGTTGGCCGCCACTGAAATGGCGGTACCCGCGCCGTAGCGGGCGTTCAGGGCCGCCGCCACCTCGTCACACAGCACCTGTTTGCGCGACGAAATCACCACCTTCGCGCCCTGCTCGGCCATGCGCTCGGCGATGGCCTTGCCGATGCCCTTGGATGAACCGGTGATGACGGCGACTTTGCCCTCGAGTGAAAACAATGACACAGCCAGCTCCTCAAACTTTTGCGGTCGATTTGTCTGAAGAGGCGTCAACGGCTTTGTCACCCCCTTTATCGGCGCTTTTTTCCACCCCATAACGCCCGTATTCGAGCCGGGCGATCGTGCGGTTGTGCACTTCGTCCGGCCCGTCCGCCAGGCGCATTGTGCGCATGCTCGCGTAAGCGCGTGCCAGGCCGGCGTCGCTGCTCACGCCGGCTGCGCCAAAAGCCTGGATCGCGTGGTCGATGATGCGCAACGCCGCCAGTGGAGCGGCGACCTTGATCATGGCGATCTCGGCGCGGGCGTGCCGGTTGCCCAGCTTGTCCATCATGTCGGCGGTCTTCAAGGTCAGGAGACGCGTCATTTCAATGTCGATTCGTGCCTCGGCCACACGTTGCTCCCACACCGACTGCTCTGAAATGCGTTTGCCAAAGGCCACGCGCGACTGCAGGCGTTTCACCATTTTTTCCAGCGCCACTTCCGCCACGCCAATGGTCCTCATGCAGTGGTGAATGCGCCCGGGCCCGAGGCGGCCTTGCGCGATCTCAAAACCACGGCCTTCACCCAACAGCAGGTTTTCCACCGGCACCCGCACGTTTTTCAACACCACTTCGGCGTGGCCATGGGGCGCGTCGTCGTACCCAAATACCGGCAACATGCGCACGATTTCGATGCCGGGCGAATCCAGCAGCACCAACACCTGCGACTGCTGGGAGTGTTTCGGCGCTTCCGGGTTGGTTTTGCCCATCAGGATGGCGATC
>JANMMR010000570.1:0-8921 GCA_031373455.1 Rhodoferax sp. | reverse complement strand
CGCAATTCACGCAGGGCCGCGTCTTCCGGTGTTTCGCCGGCATCGATGCGGCCGCCCGGCAAGGCCCACTGGCCCGAATGGGCGCGCAGGTTGCCCGCGCGGCGTGTGAGCAGCAGCGCGGCTTGTGTGCGCCACGCGCTGTGCGTGGGCAGGCTGGCCAAAGCGGCGCCATGCCCTTCGTCGATGATGGCAACACAAACCGCAGCGTGGCGCAAGACCGTCCCTACCGAAGGCGGTGGGGTTTCCTGCACGGCAAAGTGGTGCAAACGTGATTCAATTAAAGTGCGAAGCGAGGCACTGCGAAGCAAATCCATCCCCGCGATTTTACCCGGCGGCCCAAGTGGGCTGCTATTATTTGAGTAGCAATACAAAGGAGACGAAGACATGAGCGATCGAAAAGTGGCGTTGATCACCGGTGCAGGAACCGGCGTGGGCGCGGCCACCGTGCTGATGCTGGCCGGGCGCGGGTACGACGTGCTGGTGAACTACTCGCGCAGCGAAACCGAAGCGCGGGCAACCGAAGCGGCGGCCCAAGCTGCCGGGGCCGACACCTTGCTGGTGCAGGGCGACGTGGCCCAGGATGCGGACTGCGTCAAACTCGCGGCCGCGGCTTTCAAGCGCTGGGGCCGCATTGATGTGCTGGTGAACAACGCGGGCGTAAGCAATTTCGCCGGTGTGGCCAACTGGGAAGCGCTGGACATGGAAATTTTCCAGCGCATCTACGCCGTCAACACGGTGGGCGCCTTCCAGATGGTGCGGGCCTGCGCGCCGCACTTGAGGGCTGTGCACGGCAGTGTGGTGAATGTGTCGTCGATGGCGGGCATTTCGGGCGTGGGCTCCTCGGTGCCGTACATCATGTCCAAGGGCGCGCTCAACACCCTCACTTTGCACCTGGCCAAGCAGCTTGCGCCGGAAATCCGCGTCAACGCGGTGTGTCCGGGCCTCATAACCTCGCGCTGGTTTGTTGAAGGGGTCGGTCAGGCGGCGTTTGAAAAGATCAAGGCCACCAGCGAGCAAATGGCCCCGCTGCAAACCACCAGTTCACCGGAAGATGTGGCTGAGGCCATCGTCTGGCTGGTCACCGGCGCGCGCACCGTGACCGGCGAGATGCTGAAGGTTGACGCGGGCGTGCACCTGGGTGCAGTCAGCCGCAAGCTGGTTTAGCGAGCTTTTTACGCCGGCCTGTCAGGCTGACTTGGCGTGCGCGCGACCCAAGGGCGCAAGGTGGGTGTGGTTCTTGATGAGTTGCGGCGCCAAGGAACCCAGCACCATGAAAACTGCCGAAGCCGCGAACCCGATCAGTTGCGGCGGGATGTCACTTCCAGAAGCGAGGTTTTCCGCACCCATCCAGACCAGAAAGCCCATCACTGCAGACGCCAGCGCGCCCTGCGTGCTTGATTTTCTCCAATAAACACCGGCCACCAGCGGGATGAAGGCCATCACCAGCGTGACCTTGTAGGCGTTTTGCACCATCTCATACATCGTGGTGCGGGAATTGAGTGCAAACAACAAACCCAACAGGGTGAAGACAACCAAAATCACCCGCAGCAGCAGCAGGAACATGCGGTCGCTCAAGTGTGGCATGAACGGTCGGATGACGTTTTCGGTGAGGATGGCCGTGGGCGCCAGCAGGGCGCCGCTCGCTGTTGACAAAATGGCCGACAGCAAGGCGCCGAAAAACATGACCTGCGCCCACAGCGGCATTTTTCCCAACACCAGGTCGGGCAGGATGCGCTGAATGGCCCGGGCGTCTTCCGAGTCAAACAGCTTGCTGAAGTCCGGGTAAGTGACGATGGCCGCGTAGGCAATGAAGGCCGCTACAAAAGCGAAGACGAAGTAGACGGCCGCGCCAATCAATGTGCCGCGCACGGCGGTGTCTTCATCTTTTGCGCTGGTCATTCGCTGGAACACATCTTGCTGCGGCACCGAGCCGAAGGCGAAAGTGAAAAACGCACCGGCCATGGCCCACCATGCTTTGGTGTCGCTGCTGGCCGGAAAGAAGCTGAATTTGCCATCGGCAGCGGCCTGGGCAAAGACCTTCTCCATGCCGCCTGCCTGGGAGCCAGCTAAAACGGCCACTGCTCCGAGGCCGACCAGGATCACGACGGTCTGGAATAAATCGGTGAAGGCCACCGACCACATTCCGCCGAAGATGGTGTAGACCAAAACGATCACCGCACCCAAGATGATCGCGTTGTCCAGGCTGACCGCGCCGCCCGAGACGACGTTGATCACGAGGCCCAGCGCGGTCATCTGCGCGGAAGTCCAGCCCAGGTAAGACGCTGCAATGGCCAGCGATGTCAACACCTCAACGCCTTTGCCGTAACGCTTTTTGTAAAAATCGCCGATCGTGAGCAGGTCCATGCGGTAAAAAGCACGTGCAAAAAACAGGGCGGCAATCACCAGGCAGGCAGTGGCACCGAAGGGGTCGCCAGCCACACCGCCCAGCCCGTCTTTGGCAAAAGTGGCGGAGACCGACAGCACAGTTTCGGCGCCAAACCAGGTCGCGAACACGCAGGCGGTGTTCATATACAGCGGCAACTTCCGGCCGGCGATCAAATAGTCTTTCGAATTCTTCACGCGGCGGGCGGCAACCAGGCCGATGCCGATGGTGACGGCCATGTAAATCACCACAAACAGGATCAAGGCATTCATTGGGTGGGTCTCCTTGCGCGGGAATTCTAGGGTCAAATGGGTGCCTGTTCGACCATCAACCTGAATCCCGGAATACACCACCATGCACTACCGACATTTGGGCCAAAGCAACCTGCAGGTCTCCACGCTGTGTCTGGGCACCATGATGTTTGGCGACCCAACCGGCCAGGACGAGGCCTCTGCGATCGTGGCTGACGCGCGCAGCCACGGCGTGAATTACATCGACACAGCCGATGTCTACAGCCGGGGCGTGGCCGAAACCATGCTCGGCGCCATTTTGAAGGGCCAGCGGCACCAGTGGGTTCTCGCTACCAAGCTTGGCAACCGCATGAGTGAGCAGGTCAATGAAAGCGCTTTCTCCCGCAGCTGGATGATGCGGGCGATTGAAGGCAGCCTGCAACGCCTGCAAACCGATTACGTCGACATCCTCTATATGCACCTGGACATCAACGGCATGAGCCTGGAGGAACCGCTGCGCGCCTTTGACGCCATGCTGCAGGCGGGCAAGATCCGGTATTGGGGTGTTTCGAACTTCCGCGGCTGGCGCATCGCCGAAGCGGTGAACCTGGCCAAACGGATGAATATGCCTGGGCCGGTGGTGTGCCAGCCGTATTACAACCTGCTCAACCGCATGCCCGAGGTGGAAGTCTTGCCGGCCTGCGCGCACTACAGACTGGGTGTCACGCCCTATTCGCCGGTTGCGCGGGGTGTGCTCACGGGCAAATATGCGCCGGGCCAGCCGCCAGAGGCTGGCTCCCGCGCTGGAAGGGGCAACAAACGCATCGCGGAAACCGAATTTCGGGAGGAGTCTCTCATCATCGCGCAGAAGCTGCAGGCCTATGTGGCTGCGAAATCCGGCGCAAGCGCCGTGACCCTTGCGCAATTTGCCACGGCGTGGGTGCTGGCAAATCCGCGCGTCAGCTCGGTGATTGCCGGGCCGCGCACGCTCACACAGTGGCAAGACTATTTGCCAGCGCTGAACTACCGTGTGACCGCCGAAGACGAGGCCATGGTTGACAGCCTGGTGCGCCCAGGGCACCCCTCCACGCCAGGTTTCACCGATCCGGCTTATCCGCTGAACGGCCGGTGATCAGCGCGAGGTTTTTCTGCGGGCTGAGCCGCCCAGCAACCCCCAGGTGATCAGCAGCAAACAGCCGAGAATGCCAACCCACTTGGCGAGTGCGGCCAGCGACATCAAAACGCCCAGCGCGAATGGCAAGGCGGGTGTGAAATCGTTGGGCGACGTGCCGATGACCAGCAGTGTCAGCACGTTTTCGGCCAGGTCGCCGCACATCGCAAGCGGGCCGGATTGGCCCAGGCGGTTCAGCCATTTCGGCACCGGGTCGCCAACCCGGCGCAACCCTGCGCGCCGGGAAAACGCCCAGCCCATGCCCCGCGCAAGCAGGTAGCCGTAGGAAGCAATCAGGAAAAAATCTGCCAGCACCGCCTTGACCGGGCTGTGAAAGTCTTCCCATGCGTTCATCGACTGCCAGGCAAACGGCCAGCCGATCTGCCACTGGGCGAAGCCGACGTTGGCGTCCCAAAGCAGAGGCAGCGCCGGGAAGAATTGAAGCAGTACTTGCAGAAAAGTGCCGCTGCCGGGTTTGTCGGGGCCCAATAAAAACGCGCCGGCAATCGTCCAAAATACCACGCAAAACAACGCCGCCAGCAACAGTGGCCACCACGGCCGCGGGCGGCGCCACTCGCTGTCGGCCGGAAATTTCAGATTGTTGGCCGCCACTGTGGGCGACTCCCGGGGTGCCACCTGCGGTGCCCGGCCGTCATCCAGTATGTCGGATGGGTTGCGCACCGACATCCCGCCCATGGCCCACCAGGCCGTGCGGTACACCTCACTTTGCACCAGTTTTTCGCGCGGGCCGCGCTGCTCACTGAGGGCGTCCAGAAACTGGCCTATGCGCGTGGTGTCGGGCAGGCCGTCGGCACCCAGAAGCTCGCTGCGCAAGCGCAATCGGCCAACGTCTGAAGCCGCTTCCTTCACCATCCACAAAAACGACTGTTGCGAAAGGCCGGCGTGGTCATTTTCGTAGCCACCCCCTACGTCGCAGTGGCCGCCGTCAAACCAGGCCTGGTCAATGGTTTGCTGGTGCCGGGCGTAGTCGTAGCCCTCCTGAATCAAGTAAGGGCGGGGTTTGAAGGTGGTGCGGTACTCGTCCAGGGCCAGGGCCTGGCGCACGTTGTCAAAACGTTTGCCGACAATCGTCGGGTTGGCGGTAATTTCCTTTTTCAAAAACGGCAAGGGCGCGCCAACCGAAGCCACTGTGTCCCACACACCGACAAACCAGACATGGGCCTCGCGCGCGGCGTCGGACGCGAACAATTGGCTGATCTGGTCGCGCGTGCGGTCAAATTCGGCTTTGCGTGCTGCGGTGCCCCGCTCCCGGAAATAGCTGTACAGCAGAGTCGGTACCATCACTTCCATGCCCGGCCGCAAGATGCCAAATTGGGTAACCAGCCCGCCCAGGCTGCGCGCCGTGAAGGCGCCGCGCGAGAATCCAAAAAGAAAAATGTCGTCGCCTTCCTGCCAGTTGCGCATCAGGAAGTAGTAGGCCTCGGCGATGTTCTCGTAGATGCCGCTGCCGAATGCCAGGCCCGAGAGGCGCTCGTATTTTTGCTGGATCTTCTCGCCCCAGGTGGCTTCGGGCAAGGAGCCGGCGTTGCCGACGCCGGGGTCGTAGTAGAGAAGCTGCCGGTTTTGCTCAGGCGCCAGCAACTCGCACAACTGGCTGACGTTGGTATCCTGCCGCCGCCCCGTGAGGTTGTTGTTGGTGCCATCGCAGCAGACGATGAGTTGCCGCCTGGCGATCGCGCCGGTACCTGTTTTATCCATGGCTCGTCCTCCCAACGGCCATTTTGCGCAATTTCTCCGGCCTTGTCACGCTGGTTGCAGCTTTGCCGGGCCGTCAGGCGCTAGACTCTCGCGTGACTCTTGCGGTCCCTTTCATCCAATCTTCGGAGCATTTATTGTGATCACTTTGTGCGGTTTTCCAGTTTCCAACTACTACAACAAGGCCAAGATGGCCCTGCTTGAAAAAGGCGTCGCATTCACCGAAGAGACGGTGATGACCAAGAGCACCGATGAGGCGGTCTTGAGCGCCTCGCCATTGGCCAAAATCCCGTTCATCAAGACCGACAAAGGCGGCATTTGCGAGAGCCAGGCGATTCTGGACTACCTCGAAGCCGCTTACCCGAATCCGCCGCTGTTGCCGGCAGACGCTTTTGCCCGTGCGAAGGTGAGCGAGCTCAACACCTTCATCGACTGGCACCTTGAAATTACCGCGCGGCAGCTTTATGGGGCGGCCTTCTTTGGCGGCGCGCCTCTGAGCGATGAGGCCAAGGCGTCGATTCGAAAACAGCTGGAGAAAAACATTGTTGCCTTCAAGCGCCTGGCCAAGTTTTCGCCCTATATTGCCGGCGACACCTTTACACAGGCCGATTGCGCCGCGTACGTGAACCTGCCGTTGGTGGGTATGGCGACCAAGGTGGTCTATGGCGAAGACCTGCTGCTGGCCGGCGGTGTGAACTACAAGGACTATTTGAAGATGGTCGGTGAGCGGCCTTCGGCCCAGAAGGTGGCGGCTGACCGCAAGGCTGCCACGGCCAAAGCCTGAGGGCGCGCTTTGGCCGCTCGCCCGGGGCGACCACGCAGCCAGCACTACCATGTGTACGTGGTCGAGCTGGCCGACCAGGTCTGGAACGAGCCACGTTTTCGCAAATGCAACCCGGGCTACCAGCTTGGCAAGCCTTTTGTCTACGTGGGCATGACGGGGCTGGACCCGGACTTGCGTTTTGACAAACACAAGGCCGGCATCCAGCACAACACCTATGTGATGAACTACGGCTTGCACCTTTTGCCGCAGTTGTACGAACGCTTCAACCCGATGGGCTACAAGGCCGCGCAGACCATGGAAATTGAACTTGGAATTGCGCTGCGTCAAGCCGGATACGCTGTCTGGCAAGCGTGAGCCGAAAGCGAAATCCGGAACGAACAGCCACAATCGGAGCCGCATGACTGCCCAGCAACACAACCCGAAAAGCGCCGGTCCCCAAGACGAAGGCGAATCTGCCTACGCGTGGATGCGCCTCATGGTGTCGTTGCTGCTGATGACGATGGGCGGCGTGGGCATGTACTCCGTCACGGTGGTCCTGCCACGCATCCAAAGTGAATTTGCCGTGGCGCGGGGTGATGCCTCTTTGCCCTACACCTTGACCATGATCGGCTTTGGCCTGGGTGGCATCTTGATGGGCAAACTATCAGACCGCTTCGGTGTGATGGTGCCGGTGCTGATTGGCTCGGTGGGATTGGGCGCAGGTTTTATTGCGGCAGGCTATGCCGCCAACCTGTGGATGTTCAGCCTGATACAGGGCATCGTGATTGGCCTCCTGGGCACTTCGGCCACGTTTTCACCGCTGGTGGCCGATACCTCGCTGTGGTTCACGCGCAAACGCGGCATCGCCCTGGCCATCTGCATGAGCGGCAACTATGTGGCTGGCGCGGTGTGGCCGCCAATCATTCAGCATTATGTCGAGGCCGTCGGCTGGCGCCAGACCTACATTGGCATTGGCGTTTTTAGCCTGATCGCGATGTTGCCACTGGCGCTTGTATTGCGCCGCCGCCCGCCTGGGCAGGGTATGGCCGCCAATGGCGCAGCTTCCAGCGCGGTACCAGCCTTGCCGGCCACGGTGTCAGACCGGCCGCTGGGCATGTCGCCCGCCACCTTGCAGATTTTGCTGTGCATCGCCGGCGTGTCGTGTTGTGTGGCGATGTCGATGCCGCAAGTGCACATCGTCGCGTATTGCGGCGACCTGGGATTTGGGGCGGCGCGTGGCGCCGAGATGTTGTCGCTGATGCTGGGCATGGGCGTAGCCAGCCGCCTGCTGTCCGGCTGGATTTCCGACCACATCGGCGGTTTGCGCACACTGTTGCTGGGCTCCGTGCTGCAGGGGTTGGCGCTCTTGATGTTTTTGCCGTTCGACGGACTTGTGCCGCTCTATGTAGTTTCAGGTATGTTCGGCCTTTTTCAAGGTGGGATTGTTCCAAGTTACGCGCTCATCGTGCGCGAGTACTTCACACCGAAGGAGGCGGGCGCCCGTGTCGGCGCGGTGTTGATGGCAACCCTGTTCGGCATGGCCTTGGGCGGCTGGATGTCGGGCGTGATTTTTGACCTCACGGGCTCCTACAAGGCCGCTTTTGTGAATGGCATCGCCTTCAATTTGCTCAATCTGGCCATCGTGCTGTACCTCTTGTGGCGCGCCCGCCTCACCGCTTCAGGGCGGTCAACTTGAAAGGGTGTGCATCGGCAGGTCGTGGTCAACGGCCATTTTGTCCAGCTGTTTGCGGCTCAATGAACTGAACAGCGCCGCCACTGCGGCATGGGTGACTGGGCTGAACATGGTCGCGAAACCGGCAAATTCAATACCGGCTTGTTCGCACAGACCACGTGCAAAATGCGGCTCCAGCGCCGCCACGGCTACACGGCCGTCCTTGCAGGGATAAACGCGGTAACCGGCGTGGCCACCGCCAACGGAGCCGCCCGGGTCGGACTTGCCGCGCGCGCCTGGTGCCCGGGTGAGCCCCCAGCTCAAGGGCAGGGCGAGGTAGGCCGCCGCATCAGACAACGCAACCTCCTGGTACACGCCTTTCCCGGTGGCGCGTTGCACCATGGTGGCTTTCAGGATCGCTTCGCTGGCCATCAGGGAGCCACTCATGTCGGCGTAAAGCGTGGGCGGCAAATTCAGGCCCTGCACCAGGCCGTTGTCGGCCATGTAGGTGAGGTCGTGCCCGGGTTCTTCCGCGCGCGTACCGGCAGCGCCGACGATGGCGACTTGACTCAGCTCGGGGTACTGCTTGCGCAGGTCTTTCCATTCCAGTTTGAGTTTGACCAGAGCCGACGGACGAAACGAGGTGAGCAATACGTCGGCTTTGGCGAGTTCGCGGTGAATGGTTTTTTGGCCGGCGTCGGTTTTCAGGTCGGCGCTGACAACGCGCATGCCGTGGTGCATCAGGTCGTAGGTGGCGCGGCTGCTCATGCCCATCGGGTCGCCGGGTGTTCCTCTGGGCAAACCGGCTGGGGCCGGCGGCTCCAGTTTGACGCAGGTGGCGCCCATTTGGCGGGCCCGCCAAAAAGCGGCAGGGCCTGGCAGATTGAGCGCCAGGCTCAAGATGCGTACGCCCTTGAGTGGCTGGATTTTTGCAGATGCGGTAGTTTTAGAAGCAGTCATTGGATGATTATTCAGTTCAAGGGCAG
>JANMMR010000543.1:0-3509 GCA_031373455.1 Rhodoferax sp. | reverse complement strand
TGAGTTGCTCGCGGCTTGAAAACAGCGGAATCGTGTTGTCGTAACTCTTGCTCATCTTGCGGCCATCCAGGCCCGGCAGGGTGGCCACGTTGTCGTCAATCACCACGTCGGGCAACACAAAATGTTCGCCATACCGGTGGTTGAAGCTGCTGGCCATGTCGCGCGTCATTTCCAGGTGCTGAACCTGGTCGCGCCCAACCGGCACCTTGTGCGAATTGAACATCAGGATGTCTGCGGCCATCAGCACCGGGTACATGAAGAGGCCGGTGTTGACCTCAAACTCGGCCTCGGCACCGGCGGCCAGATTTTTGTCCACGGCCGCCTTGTAAGCATGGGCGCGGTTCAAAATGCCTTTGCCGCAAACGCAGGTCAAAAACCAGGTGAGCTCGGGAATTTCTGGAATGTCTGACTGGCGGTAAAACGTGACACGGGATGGGTCGAGCCCGGCTGCGAGCCAGCTGGCCGCAATCTCGAGTGTGGAGCGCTGGATGCGCGCCGGCTCGTCGATTTTGATGAGGGCGTGGTAGTCGGCGAGGAAATAGAAACTCTCCACATCGGCGCGCCGGCTGGCCTGGACCGAAGGGCGGATGGAGCCCACGTAGTTGCCCAGGTGCGGCGTGCCGGAGGTGGTGATGCCGGTTAAAAATCGCGTCACAGTCATTGCATCAAACCCGTCTTGTCTCAGTCTTGTCTCAATTGGCCAACCAGGCGAACGGCGCCAGTGCGATTTCAAGCGCGCCATAGGTCAGCGCCATCAGGGGCTGCATCCAGAGTTTGCTGACCACACCCATCAGCACCAGGCCCATCACAATGAAGAAACCCCAAGGCTCCACGCGCGACACCAGCTCGGCCTGCCGGTAGGGCAACAGCCCCACCAGAATCCGCCCGCCATCCAGCGGCGGCAGCGGAAACAGGTTGAAGACAAACATCACCACGTTGACCAGCATGCCGCCCTGGCACATCTTGATGAAAAACGGCTCCTTCATGTCGGTGCCGACTAAAAAGTAGAGCAGGATGCCCCACAACAGCGCCTGCGCCAGGTTGGCGCCGGGGCCAGCCAGCGCGACCCAGATCATGTCGCGTTTGGGGTTGCGCAAGTTGCCAAAACGCACCGGCACCGGCTTGGCGTAACCAAACAGGAAGGCGCCGCTGGTGGCGAAATACAACATCAGCGGCATCAAGATCGTGCCCACAGGGTCGATGTGTTTGAGCGGGTTGAGCGTGATGCGGCCCAGCACATACGCCGTGTTGTCGCCAAAATGCCGTGCCGCGTAACCATGCGCGGCTTCGTGTACGGTGATGGCAAAAAGCACCGGAATGGCGTAAATCAGGACGGTGCGCAGCAGTTCAGTGATATCCATTGGGTGATTGTCTCAGAGAGTTTTCACAAGCCCAGCTTCAAAAACCCAGCTTCACAAACCCAGCGCTGCCAGCGGACCGCGGCCTTCGCGCACCACCACGGGCTCGCTGCCGCTCAAGTCGATCACGGTGGTGGGCTCCAGCGCGCAGGCGCCGGCGTCGATGACGGCGGCCACATCGTGTTCGTAGCGTTCGCGGATGTCCTGCGCATCGTTCAGGGGCTGCGTTTCCCCGCGCGGGATCAAGGTGGTGGCCAATAAGGGCGCGCCGTGCAGCAGCAGCAAGTCGTTGAGGGTTTTGTGGTCCGGCACGCGCAGGCCAATGGTTTTGCGCTGCGGGTGGCTCACCCGGCGCGGCACTTCCTTGCTCGCCAGCAGGATAAAGGTGTAGGGGCCGGGCGTGGCCGATTTGAGCAAGCGGTATTGCTGGTTGTCGACCCGGGCGTAGTTGGCCAGCTCCGAGAGGTCGCGGCACAGCAAGGTGAGGTGGTGTTTGTCGTCTACACCGCGGATGCGGCGCAGGTGTTCAGCGGCGTCTTTGTCGTCCAGGTGGCAGACCAGGGCGTAACTGGAGTCGGTCGGCACTGCCAGAATGCCGCCTTTTTCCAGCAGGCTCACGGCCTGCTTGAGCAAGCGGGCCTGCGGATTCTCGGGATGGATGTCGAAATATTGCGCCATGGCCGTTGTGGGTTCAGGATTCGGCTGGCTCGGGCACCACGCGCGCCCCGCGCGATTCACGCACCGTGAGCCAGGTGCCCAGGGCGCCGCAGCCGGTGATGAGCGCAATGCCCAGGAGCGACCAGGCGTCGGGCACCTGCGAGAAAAGCAGCCAGCCGCCGAGCATGGCAAACACGATCTGGCCATACAGAAAAGGCGTGAGCACCGCCGGTGTGGCGCGTTTGTAGGCGAGTATCAAAACGAAGTGCCCCACGGTGCCCATCAGCCCGACCAGCGCCAGCGCCAGCCACAACGACGGGCTGCTGACGGCCACCCAGAAAAAAGGCAGTGCCACAGAGGCGACCAACATGCCGATCCACCCGGTGTACAGGTGTGTGACGGCCGGGTCTTCGGTGCGCGCCAGTTGGCTGGTGAGCAACTGAAACGCGGTGCTGGTGCCCACCAGTGCCAGGGGCAACAAAAGCGCCCAATTGAAGTCGTCGGCGTCAGGCCGGATGATGATGAGTGTGCCGACAAAACCGCCCACCACCAGCGCCCAGCGCAGGGCAGACACCCGCTCCTTGAGCTTCAGCGCTGCGATCAAGGTGATCATCAAGGGTGTGAGCGACACGATGGCGGTGAACTCCGCCACCGGTGTGAACTTCAGGCTGGTGAACGCCAGGGCGCTGGAGGTTACCAGCAGCAAGCCGCGCGCGAGCTGGAAACGCGGGTGCGCCGACTTGAGCCCGGCCAGGCCTTTTTGCGGCAAGACGAGGGCGGTGGTGGCCAGCGCCTGAAACGTGAAACGAAACCACATCGTCATGGCCATGGGAACGCTGGCCGTCAGGAACTTGGTGGTGGTGTCCAGCGTGGCAAAGCAGGCCACGGCCAGCAGCACCATGGCGATTCCCGTCAAATTGGCCCCCACGCTTGTCACTTCGTGTACTACGCTGCCCCCCGAGGGGGCCTTCGCGCCTTGGGGCGGCCCTGCGGCGCTCAACCGATTTCGACGCCCGTCGACCATCACTGGATTTTGTCC
Organism: Rhodoferax sp.; assembly: GCA_031373455.1. Taxonomy (GTDB): domain Bacteria; phylum Pseudomonadota; class Gammaproteobacteria; order Burkholderiales; family Burkholderiaceae_C; genus JANYCG01. The sequence continues at coordinate 455 of JANMMR010000543.1, read as the reverse complement.
GCCAGCAATTCCCAAACGGGTGTCAGGTTGCCGGGCAAATACGGCAGGGTGCCCAGGTCGGTGTGGGACTCGGCCGGGTCATGGAAATCGCTGCCGCGGGAGGCGGCCAGGCCAAATTCAAGCGCGGTTTTGGCGTAGGTGTCGTATTCGGCCACGGTGTGGCTGCCGGTGACGACTTCCACCGCCTGCCCGCCGTGTTGTTTGAATTCGCTGAAGAGGGCGTACTCCTCATTCGCCGTGAATTTGTAACGTGCCGGGTGCGCGATGACGGCAATGCCGCCGCCCTCCTTGATCCAGGTGACGGCTTCCTTGAGGTTGGCCCACTTGTGTTCCACGTAGCCGGGCTTGCCTTCGGTGAGGTATTTGCGAAAGACTTCGTTGGTGTCTTTGCACACGCCGGCTTCGACCAAATAGCGGCCAAAGTGCGTGCGTGAAATCAAATCCGAATTGCCCAC
>JANMMR010000540.1:0-8665 GCA_031373455.1 Rhodoferax sp. | reverse complement strand
CGCGGTATGTCACAGAGGGCGCGCGCGGCGAGGGTTTTGCTGAACTGGCGCGCGCGCTGCTTCAGGCGGGGCCAAGCGCTCCCGGCGTGGTGGTGATGTAGGCGTCGCGGAGGTATTCCACCTTCTGCGCCAGTTCGGCCTCGGTATCGGCATAACGCCGGGCAATGGCCCTGAACTCCTCCTGGATGGCGTCAAAGGCGTCGACCATGTCCGGGTCGAAATGTTGCCCCTTGCCCTTGAGGATGATCGCCACGGCGGTTTCGTGCGACATGCCTTCCTTGTAGACGCGCCGGCTGATCAAGGCGTCGTACACGTCGGCCACGGCCATCAAGCGCGCAGCCACCGGAATGGCGTCGCCCTTGCGCCCCTGCGGGTAACCGCTGCCGTCCCATTTTTCCTGGTGAAAAAGCGCGATGTCTTTGGCCATGGTCAAAAATTCGGCCTGTGTTCCGAGCGACTTTTCGGCCTTGTTGATCGCGTCCCACCCCAGCGTGGTGTGGGTTTTCATGATCTCGAATTCTTCAAACGTCAACTTGCCGGGTTTGAGCAGGATGCGGTCGGGAATGCCGACCTTGCCGATGTCATGCAGCGGCGCCGACTTGAACAACATGTCGATGTTGTCGTCGGTCAAAAACGCGCTGAAACGCGGGTTGGGCTTCAAATGCTCCGCCAGCGCCTTGACGTAATGCTGGGTGCGCCGGATGTGGTTGCCGGTTTCGGTGTCGCGGGTTTCAGCCATCGAAGCCATGGTCAAAATGGTGACGTCCTGGATCGCCGTCATCTGGTGGTCGCGCTTGGCGATTTCCTGCTCGAGGAAGGCGTTTTTGTCGCGCAGGAAGTCGGCCGAAGCCTTCAGCGTCAAGTGCGTCAACACCCGCGCCAACACGATTGGCGGACTCACCGGCTTGGTGATGTAGTCCACCGCGCCCAAGGCAAAACCCTGCTGCTCGTCGGCAACGCTGGTTTTTCCGGTGAGAAAAATCACCGGAATCGGCCGCGTCGCCGGGTCGGCCTTCAGCTGGCGGCAGACCTCGTAGCCATCGAGGTTCGGCATCATGATGTCCAGCAAAATCAGGTCCGGCGGCTGGTTTGAGCGGGCTACGCCCAGGCAACCTTCGCCGCTGTTGGCCACCTGCACGCGGTAATCGGTCTTGAGCAGGCTGGCGATCAGCGACAAGTCATTCGGCGTGTCGTCCACCACCAACACGGTGGCTTTGTCAATCGGAAATTTGTTTTCCATGGAGTGGGAACCGATGGCGGGTAGTCGTGTCACTATGACACAAATGCCGATTAAATCAAGATACTATTTTTAACACACGCGCCCCGCAAGTCCGCCAGCGCCTGCTCGAAGTTGAACCGGTCGATCGAGACTTTGATGGTCTCGCCCTCGTCGCCCAGCGCCGCGTCAAACACCGCGCGGTGGCTGGCGAAATAGTCCTCCGCTTCAAAATCCTGCTGCGCCAGCAACTGGGCCAGGCGCCGGCAGTGCTGCGCCATGGCATCGGGCACCGGCGTGGCCGCCGCGCGCGCGGCTTCGGGCGGCAAATGCAACGCCAGGGCGCGCAGAACCGAACGCAGGGCGTCACTGGCGGTGTCCAGCTCGTTTTGCAGGTGCACCAGCGGCGTTCCGGCATGAATGACAAACTCCAACCGTGTTGCGGCGGCTTCCACTTTGACCGCGCCCAAGCTTCCCGCAACACCCTTGAGCGTGTGGACGATGCGCTCGGCCAGCAGCTGGTCGCCCGCTTCGAGCGCTGCGCGCAGTTGTTGCAGGGCGTCGGCCTGCGAATCGCGGAATTTGCCCAGAAGCGACAGGTACAAATCGCGCCGGCCCAAGACCCGGCTCAAGCCCAGCGGAATGTCCAGCCCCTCGATTTGCGACGGGAAACGCGGCGCGCCCGCCGGGTCGTCAAAAATTTCTGCCGGCTCCGGCATCAGGCTCTGGGCTGCGGGCAAGCCGAGACCAGCGCGCGGCGGGATGGTGTCGGCCAGCAGGCGCCAAAAGGATTCGGGGTCGATTGGTTTGGCGATAAAGCCGGTCATGCCGGCCGCCGTGCAGCGCTCGCGGTCTTCGCGCATCGCGTTGGCCGTCATGGCGGCGACCGGCAGTTGGCGGTTGGCCGAGTCCGCCTTGATCCGGGCGGTTGCCGTGAACCCGTCCATCACCGGCATTTGCAAGTCCATCAGCACCAGGTCGTATGGCGCGTTGGCCGCGTTCATTTCGCTCACCCGCGCCACGGCAACCTGGCCGTTTTGCGCAATGTCCACCGCGAAGCCCACCGCGCGCAACAATTCGCCGGCGACTTCCTGGTTGATCTCGTTGTCTTCCACCAGCAGGATGCGCGCGCCTTGAAAGGCAGCCAGCCGGGCTTTGGCATCCGGCTCGGTGCCTGGTGTGGAAGGGGCTGTGGAAAGCGGTGCGGCAAGGGCTTTGGCGTCGGGCTTGGCGGGCCGCTGCGGCAGGCCCAGAAGGGCGGTGAACCAGAAGGTGGAACCTTGCCCGAAGGTGCTGTCGACGCCAACCTCCCCGCCCATCAAGGTTGCCAGGCCCTTGCTGATGGCCAGGCCCAAGCCGGTGCCACCGTATTCACGGGTGGTGGAGGTGTCGGCCTGCTCAAAACTCTGGAACAGCCGGCCCGACTGCTCGGCGGTGAGGCCAATGCCGGTGTCAACCACGGAAAACCGCAACACCAGGGCATCGCCTTGCCGTTGCGCGACGTCCACGGTGATGCGGATCTGGCCCTGGGCCGTGAATTTGACCGCGTTGTTGGTGTAGTTAATCAAGATTTGCCCGAGCCGAAGCGGGTCGCCAACCAGCCGGTGCGGCACCTCGGGCGCGACCTCGCAGGAAAGCGTCAGCCCCTTGGCGTTGGCTTTGGCTCCGGTGACGTTGACCACCTGGTCCAGCACGTTGGCCAACTCGAAGGGAATGTGCTCGAGGCTCAGTTTGCCCGCCTCGACCTTGGAGATGTCCAGAATGTCGTCAATGATGGCCAACAGGTGCTGGCCCGACTGCTGGATTTTGCTGACGTAATCGGTCTGGCGCGGGTTCAGGCCGGTCTGGCGCACCAGGTAAGCCATGCCGATGATGGCGTTCATTGGCGTGCGGATCTCGTGGCTCATATTGGCCAGGAAACTGCCTTTGGAACGGTTGGCGGCGTCGGCCACCTCCTTGGCGCGCACCAGCTGCTCGCGCAAGGCCACCGCCTCGGTTGTGTCTTCCTGCAGGTTGACAAAACCGGTGACCTGGCCTTTGGGGCCAAAAATTGGCGACACCAGCACATGGCCCGGAAACAGGCTGCCGTCTTTGCGTTTGTTGAACAACTCACCGCGCCAGGACTGCCCGGCCAACACCGCCTGCGCCACCTCGGGAAATTTTTCCTGCTGGTTGTTGGGCGCCAGCAGCTTGCCAATGTGCTGGTTTTGCACTTCGGCGGCAGCGTAACCCGTGTCTTTCTCAAATTGCGCGTTGACCCATTCGATGGCGCCGGCAGTGTTGGTGATGGCCACCGACATCGGGCTCACCTCCAGGGCCGTTCCCATCATGTTGTAACGCGCGGTAGCGGCGGCGATGCGCCGGCGCCCCACCAGCACCTGCAGGAGCAACAGGCCCAGAGTCGCCAACACGGCAAAGGCCAAGAGGCCGGTGCCCCAGCGCTCGGCACCCGACACCAACACACCCGAGTTGTGCAAGGCCACGAGTTGCCAGGGCCCAGCCGGGTCGCCCCAGTCCACCTGTTTGCTGAACACCAGGTGGTGTTTGTCCTGCCACTCAACCTCTTTGGCTGCGGGGTCGAACGGCAACAGCGGCGGCGTCTGCTGGTCAAAGCGGCCGCCAAACTGTTTCAGCTTGCGAATATCGGCAACGCGCGCAGCATCGGCAGGCGGCGTCATGTGCAACAACCACGGGGGCCGCGTGCTGGAAAAGACCACGCCTTGCGGCGACAGCAGCAGGGTGTCGTTGCCGGCGAAATGCAGCAGCTGGTCAACCCGCGTAGTGGGCATTTTCAGCACGATCACGCCGATGATTTCACTGGTTTGCCGGGTGTCATAACGCAAGGGCGCCGCGTAATACAGGCCGCGCTCTTTGGAGACCGTACCCACGGCAGCGTAGACATTGGCTGCACCGGCCATGGCGTTGCGGAAATAGGGCCGAAAGGCAACGTTGGCGCCGGTGGAACTGACGTCTTTGGTCGCATGGGCAACCACCACGCCCCTGGCGGAAATCACGTAGGCCCCGTCGGCCTCAAACAGCGCCTGCGCTGCCGCGAGTTTGGCCAACACAGCCGGGGCGTCGTGGGGCACCTGCCCCAGCACCGCCGATTTGAACGGCCACTCGTTCAAGCCCATCAGCATTGCAGCGCCCAGCGCCGATGAGCCGCGCGCTTCGTCCTGCAGGGCGTCTACGGTGAAATTCACCGCATTGCCCAGGCTGCGCCGCTGCTCGTTGATGCGCCCATTGGCGAGCAACTGCACACACAGCCAGGCGCCGGCGGCAGACAGCAGCGCAATGCCCGCCAGGGCAAGCGCATGGCGCCGAGAAAAAACCGGAAGCTTGGTGATACCTGTCTCCGCCGTGCGTAAAAAAGTCTGCGGCAGGCTCAGGTGGCCCCGGTGGGATGGGTTGGGTCGACCCACAAAACGTTCTCGGGCCGCTCGGCGGGTGTGATCGCCAGGTTGACGGCCACGGCCTCGCCGTCACTGCGGCACAACACGCACTCCAGCGGTTCCGTGGCGCTGGCGTTGATTTCCTGGTGCGGCACGTAGGGCGGCACGTAGATGAAATCGCCCGGCCCGGCTTCGGCCGTGAACTCGAGCGCCTCGCCCCAGCGCATGCGCGCACGGCCCTTGACGACGTAGATCACGCTCTCCAGGTGCCCATGGTGGTGAGCACCGGTTTTGGCATTGGCGTGGATGGTGACGGTGCCGGCCCACAGTTTCTGCGCGCCGACCCGGGCCAGGTTGATGGCGGCCTTGCGGTCCATGCCCGGTGTTTGCGCGGTGTTGCCATCGAGCTGATTGCCCGGAATGACGCGCACGCCGTCGTGTTTCCAGGGGGTTTGCCCCGCCACCTGCGGGCCATGGGTGTGGTCCGCTGGGTGATCATGCGGGTGGGCGGGCGTTTTGCTCATCGGACAAACCTGTGCGAGTGGGATGGCCGACAGCGTACACCATCGTGGTGCAGCCGGGTGGTGAACACGCGCGGCTGGCGCTTGCTGGCCACAGTGACAGAGTGGATCCGAAATTGCTTCCAAATTCAGTTTTTAAATTTATTATTTGTTCAAATTAAAACAGATAAAAATCACAATTAAGTCAAGTTAAATTTATAAATATAGCTATTATATTAATAGTAATTAATATATATATTTAATATAATTTATAACTAAAATCAATAATAAACGATAAATTTTAAAAACTGCGCGAAAAATGCCGCAAACCTCTTAACCGCTACACACGGGCCAACACGGCCTTGAGCGCCTGCCCCGTGTGGGAGCCTGCGGCCACCACTTGCTCGGGCGTGGCCGCAACCACGATGCGGCCGCCTGCGTGGCCGCCTTCCGGCCCCAGGTCAATCACCCAATCGGCCTCGGCGATCACGTCCAGGTCGTGCTCGATCACCACCACGCTGTGGCCGCCGTCGACCAGGCGGTGCAACACCTTGATGAGTTTTTCAACATCGGCCATGTGCAGGCCCACCGTGGGCTCGTCCAGCACGTACAACGTGTGCGGTGGTTTCTGGCCGCGCCGCGTGATGTCGTCACGCACCTTGGAGAGCTCCGTGACGAGCTTGATGCGCTGCGCCTCGCCGCCACTCAGGGTGGGCGAAGGCTGCCCAAGCGTGAGGTACCCCAGGCCCACATCCTTGAGCAGTTGCACCGGGTGGCTGATGGCCGGCATGGCGGCAAAAAATTCGACCGCTTCGTCGACCTCCATCTGCAACACGTCGCCGTTGTTTTTGCCGCGCCAGGTGACGGCCAGCGTCTCCGGGTTGAAACGCGCGCCCTTGCAGGTTTCGCACAGCACTTTCACGTCGGGCAGGAAACTCATCGCCACCGTGCGGATGCCCTGCCCTTCGCAGCTGGCGCAGCGCCCGTCACCGGTGTTGAAGCTGAAACGGTTGGCCGCGTAACCGCGCGCCTTGGCTTCCAGCGTGTCGGCGAAAAGGCGCCGGATGATGTCCCAAAAACCGATGTAGGTGGCCGGGCAACTGCGTGGCGTTTTGCCGATGGGCGTCTGGTCCACTTCCAGCACGCGGTCAACCGGCTCAAAACCGCTCAGCGCCAAACAACCCGTCCAGCTGATCACCTCGCCCCCAGCCAAGGCGTCACGCCCGGCTTTGGTGCTGCGTTTTTGCACGGCCATTTGCACGTTGGCCAGCAGCACGTCGCGCGCCAGCGTCGACTTGCCCGAGCCGCTGACGCCGGTGACCGCCACCAGGCGCTGCAGCGGGATCTGGGCGTTGACCGACTGCAGGTTGTGCAGCGTCGCGCCGCGCACCGTCAACCAAGCCGGTTTCACCACGGGCCGGCGCGCCTGCACCGGGTGTTTCATGGCGTGCAACAGGTAACGTCCGGTTTGTGAGTCTTTGGCTTTCTGGATCGCCTTCACGCTGCCCTGGGCCACCAGTTGCCCGCCGCGTTTGCCGGCGCTGGGGCCAATGTCGATGATGTGGTCGGCATGGCGGATGGTGTCTTCGTCGTGCTCCACCACCACCAGCGTGTTGCCCTGGTCACTGAGGTTTTTCAGGGCGCCCAGCAGGATCTTGTTGTCGCGCGCGTGCAAGCCGATGGTGGGCTAGTCCAGCACGTAACACACGCCCTGCAAATTGCTGCCCAATTGCGCCGCCAGCCGGATGCGCTGCGCCTCACCGCCACTCAGGGTGGGCGCGCCGCGGTCCAGCGTGAGGTAACCCAGGCCAACTTCTTCCAGAAACGCCAGGCGGTTTTTGATCTCGGGGATCAGGTCGTGCGCGATGTCGGTCTCGCGCGGGCTCATGCGGCCGGCCTGCTGCAATTCCGTGACCCACTGGCGGATGTCGCTCACGCTCAGGCGCGCCAGCTCGGTGATGCCGACGCCGGCGAATTTCACCGCGCGGGCGGTCGGGTTCAGGCGCGTGCCGCCGCAGCTGCTGCACTCGGCCTGCGCCACATCGTCGAGCTCGGGCTCGGCAAAGGTTTTTTCGCGGCCCGAGGCGTCGTCGGATTTGACCGAATCATCGAGCGCCTTGCGTTGTTCTTTGGTGAGGCGAACGCCGGTGCCCACACACGCCGTGCACCAGCCATGTTTGCTGTTGTAGGAAAACAGGCGCGGGTCCAGCTCGGCATACGAGGTGGCGCAGACCGGGCAGGCGCGGATGGTGGAAAACACATCCAGCTTGCCAATCGCGGCTGTGGATGTTCCCTCCAGCATCGCCTCACGCAAACCGGCCAGCTGGCTCAACACGTGCACCACACCCTTGCCGTGTGTGAGCGCCTGCGCCAGCGCTTCGCGCAGGCGCGACTCGCGCTCGGGCAGCACGTCCAGGCTCACCACAGGCAGCTCGATGGTGTGCTCCTTGAAACGGTCAATGCGGGGGAAATGCGTGGTCGGCAGGAATTGGCCATCGACGCGCAAGTGGGTGAAACCGCGCGGGCGCGCCCAGTCCGCCAGCTCGGTGTAGACGCCCTTGCGGTTCATAACCAAAGGCGCCAGCAGGCCAATGTGCTGGCCGCGAAAGGTTTTGAGCAGCTGCGCGGCGATGCTGTCGGGCGTTTGCGGCGCGACCGCCGCGCCGTCGTGCACACAATGCTGCGTGCCGAGTTTCACAAACAGCAGGCGCAGGAAATGCCACACCTCGGTGGTGGTGCCCACCGTGCTCTTGCGCCCGCCACGCGAGAGGCGCTGCTCGATCGCCACGGTGGGCGGAATGCCATACACCGCATCCACTTCCGGCCGCCCCGCCGGCTGCACGATGCTGCGGGCGTAGGCGTTGAGCGATTCCAGGTAGCGGCGCTGGCCTTCGTTGAACAGGATGTCAAACGCCAGGGTCGACTTGCCGGAGCCGCTGACGCCCGTGATCACATTGAATTTGCCGCGCGGAATGTTGACACTCAGGGACTTGAGGTTGTGCTCTTTCGCATTGACGATCTGGATGGCGTCGGGGGCAGGGCGGTAATTGGGGTCAGAACCCAATCTGCCGAGCGCCGCGCTGTCGTGCTTTGCTCCGGTAATCGGGGTCTGACCCCAATTACCCTGCCCCCAATTGACGCCACGCTCCTGCACTTGGTGCGCGCCCACGCCCAACGCCTGCTCATGCTCCCGCAGCGCGCGCCCGGTGTGCGATCTGGGGTGCTGGCGCACATCGTCTGGCGTGCCAATGGCGACCACTTCGCCACCCGCTTCGCCGCCTTCGGGGCCCAGGTCAATGAGCCAGTCGCTGGCGCGGATCACGTCCAGGTTGTGTTCGATGACGATGATCGAGTGCCCTGCGCCCAGGAGTTTGCGCATGGCGCGCATGAGTTTGGCGATGTCGTCAAAATGCAGGCCGGTGGTCGGCTCGTCAAACATGAACAGTGTGCCGCGCCGGGCCAATGGCTGGCGGCTGCTGGCGGCGCTCTTGGCGGCCTCGGCCAGAAAACCCGCCAGTTTCAGGCGCTGCGATTCGCCGCCAGACAAGGTGGGCACC
>JANMMR010000292.1:0-10222 GCA_031373455.1 Rhodoferax sp. | reverse complement strand
GAGATTCTGGTCGACGGCGCCATCGCCCATGTGATCCGCCAGCGCGAAACGATCGAAGACCAGATGCGCAACGAGCGCCTGGTTTGAAATCGAGGAGAACTCAGGCTCAGTTCGTTTGCTATATTATTTATAGCTATAAATTGCCATTTCTCGTGACTTGGCGGCCTGAAAACCTTGTAAATGGGTGAAAACGGCGCTTTGAAGCATCAATCAAACCCAATTTGGGTATGATTCGACAAATTTCGAGTCAACCGCCGCTTTAAACCGCGCGCGCCACAACCCCGCGCTTGGAGGAGATGCGCCGCGCCAGCCGCCAGCCCAGCAATACCGCCAAAATGCCGCCGTAAACAAAAACTTCGGCAAAATCGTTCTTGCCCGCGCGCATCCAGAAGAAATGCAGGAGCCCGAAGCCGGCAACCGCGTAGACCAGGCGGTGCAAAAGCTGCCAACGTTTGGCGCCGAGCGTTTTGATGGCGCGGTTGAACGAGGTAGTCGCCAGCGGCGTAAGCAGCACAAAGGCACTGAAGCCCACCAAAATAAACGGCCGCTTGATGATGTCCTTGATGATCGCTGCCACGTCAAATTCCATGTCGAACCAGCTGTAGCTCAGCAGGTGGATGACGACGTAGAAATACACAAACAAGCCCAGCATGCGGCGAAACCGCGCCAGCGCCGGCGTGTTGGTCACCGTGCGCAAGGGGGTGACTGCCAGCACGATGCACAGGAAACGCAGGGTCCAGTCGCCGGTGGAACGAACCAGCGCCTCGGCCGGGTTGGCGCCCAGCAGGTTGGCAAACGCCGCGTAGACCAGCCAGGCGAAGGGCAAGAGGCACACCACAAACAGCAGCGGCTTGGCCGCGGGGTGCAGCAGCGCCTTGGTTAAGGTGGCCATGGGGAATTGGAATTCGGTTACAGGGAAATTGGATGCAGGCAGCAGGAACTGGAGAGCCAGCGGCGGCCTGAAAAAGGGCCTAGAAGAATTTCTTCAAATCCAGCCCGGCGTACAACTGCCCAACCTGCGCCTCGTACCCGTTGAACATCAGCGTCTTGCGTTTCTTCGCAAACAGCCCGCCTTCTTCGCCGATACGCCGCTCAGTGGCCTGGCTCCAGCGCGGGTGGTCCACATTCGGGTTGACGTTGGAATAGAAGCCGTATTCATTGGCGGCCGCCTTGTTCCACGCGGTTTTGGGTTCTTTGTCGGTGAAGCGGATTTTCACGATGCTCTTGCCGCTCTTGAAACCGTATTTCCACGGCACCACCAGGCGCAGCGGCGCCCCATTTTGGTTGGGCAAGACTTCGCCGTACATGCCGAAGGCCAGCAGCGCCAGCGGGTTCATGGCTTCGTCAATTCGCAGGGCCTCGACATACGGCCAGTCGAGCACCCGCGAGCCCACGCCGGGCATGGTTTTCGGGTCCACCTGCGAGATGAATTCAACATACTTGGCGCTGCCCGTGGGCTCCACGGCTTTGATGAGTTCAGACATCGAATACCCCACCCACGGGATCACCATCGACCAGCCTTCCACGCAGCGCAGGCGGTACACACGCTCTTCCTGGCTGCTCAACTTGATCAAATCTTCCAGCGTGTATTTGGCCGGCTTTTTGACCATGCCTTCGATTTCCACCGTCCACGGCTTCGTTTTGAGCGTGTGGGCGTGTTGCGCCGGATCGGCCTTGTCGGTGCCGAACTCGTAAAAATTGTTGTAGGTGCTGGCGTCTTTGTAGTCGGTGATCTTTTCCATCGTCATCGCACCCGCCACACCCGATTTGGCACCGGCCAGCACTGCCAGCTTGCCGGGGCGCGCCACAGCCGCTTGCGTGGCCGCCTGTGCAAACGCCTCGCGCGAGGCCCAGCTCGCCATCGCCGCGCCGGCAACGCCGCTGGCCATCAGTTTCATGATGTCCCGGCGCTTGTTGTAAACCGTCTCAGGCGTGATGTCGCTGGAATAAGGGTGCGTAAAACCCGAGTTGCCCGTTTTGATCAGCATGGTGACTCCGTTTGAAACATGCAGCTTGGTAGGCCCACAGCCCTGTTTATTACAAGTCTGTGTCGGCAATCCGGGAATAGTTCACAAAACTGCCCCGTCGGCAGGTTTAGAGCGTGCCGTAACTGTGCAAACCGCTCAGAAACATGTTCACACCGAGGAAGGCGAAGGTGGTCACGGCCAGGCCGGTCAATGCCCACCAGGCCGACACCGCGCCGCGCAGGCCTTTCATCAGGCGCATGTGCAGCCAGGCGGCGTAATTGAGCCACACGATGAGCGCCCAGGTTTCCTTCGGGTCCCAGCTCCAGTAACCGCCCCAGGCTTCTGCCGCCCACAAAGCCCCTAGCACGGTGGCGATGGTGAAGAAAGCGAATCCAACGGCAATGGACTTGTACATCACATCATCGAGCACCGTCAAATCGGGCAGGCGCGAGGCAATGCGTTTACGGCCTGCCAAAATCGCCGCGATGATCAGGGCGGAGATGCCGAAATACACCATCCAGTAGCTGCTGCCATTGGCGGCGGCTTTGGTGCGGAACACCACCGGCTCAAAACACAACACCACACCCAGCAACCACAAGGGCGCGAGTTTGTACCAGCGTGTCTCGGTCGCGTGGGTTTTGATGAGGTAGGCAAAAGCCACCATGGCCGAGAGCGCAAAGGTGCCATAACCAATGAAGTTGGCCGGAACGTGCAGCTTCATCCACCAGCTCTTCAAGGCCGGCACCAGCGGCTGGATCTCATGGGCCTCGCGCACCACGGTGTACCAGAGCAGAAAACCCACTGCCGCGCTAACGACCAACATGACAAACGCGCCCAGCGCACGGGTTTTGTACTCGGCTTCGAAATACAGGTAGAACGTGGCCGTGAGCCAGCAAAACAACACAAACACTTCGTACAGGTTGCTCACCGGGATGTGGCCGATGTCTGGCCCGAGCAGGTAACTCTCGTACCAGCGCACCATGGTGCCGATGAGCGCCATCGTCACCGCCACCCAGGCCAGGCGCGAGCCGATCTGCTCCATCGTGCTGGATTCCTGTTTGGCGAAAATGCCGAACCAGTAAAACACCGTGCTCATGAAGAAAAGCACACTCATCCACAAAATCGCCGACTGGCTGGAGAGGAAATATTTGAGCCAGAAGACTTTGTCGGCATTGGCCAGGCTGCCCTGGTAGGCGTAAATGCCCAGCAGTGAAAACGCCGCCACGGCCATCATCAGCACGCGCAACGGCCGCCAGAACCAGCCCAGGGCGATGGCGCAGGGCGTCAGGCCAATCAAAATGCCTTTTTCATACCCGTCCATGGCGTTGGTATAACGTGAAAACACGAAGGCCGCCCCCGCGACCAGCAGCGCCGCAAACAGCCAATCGAGCCAATTACGCTTGGCGAAATAACCCTCGTTCAGGGTCAGGGTGCGCGGCAGAGTTTGGGTGGCAGTGTTCATGGCTTCATTCCTTCTTGCCCACAATGCCAAGAAGTTTGGCTTTGAGCGACTCAAATTCGCGGTCAGTATCCATCGTTTTGCGGTTCGACGACAAGGCCATGGTGGCGGTGCTGGTACCTGCCCCGGGCGAGGCTGAAACCGGCGCCAGCCACACCCACACGCGGCGTTCACGCACGTACAACATGGCAAAGATGCCCAAAATCAGCAGGGCACAACCGAGGTACACAATGTTTTTGCCGGGCGCGCGCGCCACCTGGAACACGCTGGCTTGCACGTGGGTGAAATCGGTCAGCTGCATTGCCATGGGCGCCGGGTAAACCAGCACGTCGGAGAGCGCCAGCACGGCCAGGCTCATGAAACCCTGGGTTTTTTCATTCGGCTCAAAGGGTTTGAGGCCGGCCTGCTGGCGCGAAGCCTGGGCCAGCTCGTACAACACGCCGTTCAGGATGCGCACCAGCACTTCGCCAGCCTTGGCGCGTTCGGGTTCGGGCACGGCGGTTTCAATGAAGTCGGCAATCGCCTGGATGCCGCCTTCTGCATTTTTTGTGCCGTCCTTGTTTTTCACGGTTTCGGTGCCCGAGAAGAGGGCCAAGGCCCGGCTGGCCGAAGCCGCCAGCTGCTGGCTGAGCTCGGGGCGTTTCGGGTCGACCGCTGTGGCGGCATACGCCTTCACCGCCGCTTCCCGCGTGACCGGGTCCGCCAATGCCGCGCGCAGGCGCACGAAGTCGTCCATGCTGCCTTGTTCGTCGGCCGGCACCCGCATGTAGCGAAATGGGTCAGACGGTGCCTCGCGCACGCCCAGCAGGAACACCGGCGTGCCGTCACCGGTGTCGACCGGCAGCATGTAGTTGTGGAACTCGCGCGCCTGCCCTGCGCCGTCGCGCAGCTTGTAGGTGATGCTGGGGCCGACGTTGCGCATGTTTTTCTTGGCGTCGGGCTTGTTGGCGGCGCCCAGGCGGGCGTCAATGCTGTCGGCCAGGGAGCCACGCAGGTCGACCTTGCGCACGTCCACTCCGCCTTGGCCCGCACCCGGGTTCTGGCCGGAATTCTGGCCCATGTTTTCCACGTTGATGACCCGCAGCGCCGTGTATTCAAGCGTGAGTTTTTCGTCCGCTGCGCCGCTGGCGCCGGCCTGCGCCTTGACCAGCTCCGATTTGCCCCCAATCACGCCCTGCACCTCAAACGGCTGGCTGGCCGACTTCATCGGCACGGCTTTGAGTTTGACGGTGGAGCCGCCGTCGTCAAAACTCGACTGGTAAATCTCCACGCCTTTGTAGTTGGCCGGGTGGTTCACCTCGACCCGCGCAGGCATCTGCTCGCCGGTTTTGTTGTCGTGGATGACGATGTCGCTGGCAAACAGCTTGGGCATGCCGGTGGAGTAATACTCGACGATGAATTTCTTCAACTCCACTGAAAACGGCAAATCCTGGATCAGGATGCCGTCGGCTTGGCTCAACACCGCCGTGCTGGAGCGGCTGCCTTCAGAGACCAGCAAATTGGCGCGGAAGGTCGGGTTGTTCTCGGAGAGCCGGTGCTCGGGTTTCACGTCGGCGATCATGCCGCCGCCGGTGTAGGCGGTTTTGCCGTTGAACAACATCTGCGCGCGCACGATCAGGTCGCCGTCCAGCAGGCCGCCTATGCACACCAGCACGATGGCGCTGTGCGCCGCGATGTAACCCAGCTTGTTGGCGGCGCCGGTCTTGGCGGCGACCATCCAGCCCACGCCCGGCGCGGCACCGGCACCCTGGGCAATCTCACGCGATTGCAGCTTGACCTTCCAGCCGCCGCTGGCCAGCAGGGCACCGATGCGCCGGGCCGCGGCTTCGGCGCTTTCGGCCAGCTCGGCCGAGGCTTTGTGCCCAAACGCCTTCAAACTTTGCTCGCGGATGTTTTCCTTGTAGGTTTTCAGGTCGACGAAGATTTTCGGCGCGTTGCGGGCGATGCACAGCGAGGTGCTGGTGACCAGAAACGCCAGGATCAGCAAAAACCACCAGGCGCTGTAGACCGAATACAGGCTGGCGTCGCCAAACACCTCGGCCCAGAACGGCCCGAACTGGTTGACGTAATTGACCGAAGGCTCGTTTTGTTTGAGCACCGTGCCAATCACCGAGGCGATGCAGATGATGGTCAACAGCGAGATCGAAAACCGCATCGACGAGACCAGCTCCACCATGGCACGCACGGGGCGCGAGGCGCTTTGAATCTCGATACCCTGGGTGGAAGCAGTCACGGGTGGCGGTCAGGAAAAAACACAAAGAGAGGGGCGAATAAACAAAGCGAACAAAAAAGGCGAGCTCGGGGCCCGCCTTGTTTGGGTTGCATTGACGCGGCTTGGTTCCCGCATCCGGGTGCTGTTACCGCAGGCCGGCGATGTAATCGGCAACGGCCTTGATTTCGCGGTCATTCATTTTGGCGGCGACTTGCGTCATCGGCAGGCTGTTTTTGCGCACGCCGTCACGGAAAGCCGTGAGCTGGCCGGCGACGTAATCGGCATGTTGGCCCGAGAGACGCGGAAACTGGACCGGCAAGCCCGCACCATTGGGGCTGTGGCAACCGGCGCAGGCCGGCACCTGGCGATCGGCGATGCCGCCGCGGTAGATTTTTTCGCCCAGGGCGACCAAGGCCTTGTCTTTGGCGAAGCCGGCTTTGGGTTTTTTGGAATTGGCCCAGGCCGCCAGGTTGCGGATGTCGTCGTCGCTCAAGGCGGCAGCAAAGCCCTTCATCACGGCGTTGTTGCGTTTGCCGTCTTTGAACTCGTGCAACTGCTTGGCCAGGTACTCGGGGTGCTGGCCGGCCAGTTTAGGGTTGACGGGAATCGCCGAATTGCCATCCACGCCGTGGCAGGCCAGGCAAACTGCGGTGTAACTCGCTTCGGCCTTGGCCAGATCAGGCTTGGCCACTTTGGGCGCCTCGGCTTTGGCTGCGGGTGCGGCAGGAGCCGTGGCAGCCGCGGTGGCGGCGGGCTTGGCGTCGTCAGCCGCAAAAGACGAAAAAGGCGAGAAAACGCTCACGGCCAGGGCGGCAGAGAGGAAAAAGGGGGCAAACAGCTTCATGGGAATGTCGTGTCAGGTCTGGGTCGCAATCGGGGTCGCAACGGGAGTCGCAAAACCTCGTGATTCTACAATGGCGCAGCGGCTGATCCCTTTGGCTTGCCTGTCCCAGACCGAAGCCCCCATGACCGATTCCGCAAAAACACCCCCCCGCCCGAAAAAAACACCTGCCGCGCCGGTGGACCCCGCCGTCGCTGCCGCCACAGCGTCCGCAGCTAGCGCCGAAGCTGCCGCCACAAAGGCGGCCACCGGTTGGCTGCACACCGCGCGCTTCCTCACCACCGCGCCCGAGCTGCACTTCCTGCCGCAGCTGGAGGTGCCCGAAATCGCGTTTGTGGGCCGCTCCAACGCGGGCAAATCGACCTGCATCAACGTGCTCACGCAGCAAAAACAGCTCGCCTTCGCCTCCAAAAAACCGGGGCGCACGCAGCACATCAACCTGTTTGCACTGGGCAAACAGGGGTTAACCGACGCCGTTTTGGCCGACCTGCCGGGTTACGGCTACGCGGCTGTGCCCAAGGCCGACAAGATCCGCTGGCAGCAGGTGATGGCCAACTACCTGGTGACGCGCGAGAACCTCAAGGGCATCGTGCTCTTGTGCGACCCGCGCCACGGGCTCACCGAGCTCGATGAAATCCTGCTCGACGTGATCCGCCCGCGAGTGGCCGAAGGCCTGAAGTTTCTGGTGGTTTTGACCAAAGCCGACAAACTCAACCGCAACGAACAGACCAAGGCGCTGTCGATCATGAAACTGCAAGCCGGTGGCGGGGAAGTGCGCCTGTTTTCGGCGACGAAACGCATTGGCGTAGAAAACGTTTCTTTATTATTGCACAATTGGATTTGATGTATTTTTAGTCAATTTTATTATATTAATAATAGCAAAATATTGAATATATTCGTGACTTTACTGTGAACTAATATACTAGAACTTTTCTAAGAATAGATATTACTGGTATATGTCGAAGCAATCCCTGCCCAGCCAGGTTGGCTCGGCATGCAGCCTGGCACCGATTGCCACCCTTATCATCCCGCGACGCCACCGCGGCTCAATAAATCGGCGGCTCACCCGGCGGGCGGTCTTTGAAGCGTTTGTGCACCCAGTAATACTGGTCGGGCATGGTGTCGATCCAGGTTTCCAGGCGCTGGTTCATCTTCAGGGTGTCGGCCTCCAGGTCACCACTGGGCACGTCGTCCCAGGCGGGCATCACTTCGACGTCGTAACCATCGCGCGTCATGCGGGTGACCACGGGCACAATCTTCGCCCGGCCCAGCCGCGCCAGCCGCGACAGCGACGTGACGGTGCAAGCCGGTATGCCGTAAAACGGCACAAAGATCGATTCGGCCAAGCCGTAGTTCATGTCTGGCAAGAGGTACAGCGCTGCGCCCTGGCGCACGGCGGCGATCACCGGCTTGGGGCCGTCGGCGCGGTCAAACAGGTTCACCTTGCCAAAACGCAGGCGCCCGGCCTTGACCCAGTTGTCCACCTCGGCATTGGACTGGTGGCTGTAGATGGAAATGTGCCAGCGTTTGACCCCCAAAGCCAGCGCCATGCCACCCGCGTCAAGCCCGACAAAATGGGGCGCAAAAATCACCGTGGGCCGGTCGTTGCGGATGCCCTCCAGCGCGCCAAAAAGCCGCAGGCGTTTGTGCAAAAGCGCGGGCGATGCGTGCCAGAGCCAGCCACGGTCCAGCCAGGCCTGGGCGAAATACACGAAGTGCTCCCAGGCGACGTCTTCGCGTTGTTTTTCCGTCCACTGCGGGAAACACAGGCGCAGGTTGGTCAACACCACCTGGCGGCGGGAACGGACGGCGATGTACAGAAAACGGCCCAAAAACCAGCCCGACACGCGAATCACACGCAGCGGCATCAGAGCCAGCAGGCGCATGGCCAAGATGCCGCCGCGGCTCAACAAAAAGGTCAACCCGCGTTTGATCATGGCTCGGCCTTGGGCTGCTTGTAGCGCGCGTAGCCCCACAAATACTGCTCGGGGCAGGTGCGGATCAGTTTTTCCATCGCCGCATTGACCTGTGCCACAGCGCCTTCGAGGTCGGGCGCCAGACTGTCGCCCGCTGCCGCCAGCAGCGGCAATACATGGACCTTGTAGCCCTTGCCCCAGGCCCTGCGTGCGCCCCAGGCCACCAAAACGGTCGCGCGCGTCTGCAGCGCCAATCGCACGGCCAATGTCATGGTGTAGGCCTGCCGGCCAAAAAACGGCGACCAGATGCCCTGCCCGGCCGTCGGCACCTGGTCAGGCAACAGCCCCACACATTCGCCGTCTTTGAGCGCCTTGATCAGCCGCTTAACGCCGGCCAGCGTGGTCGGCGCCGTCGAGAGCCCGGGGCGTTGGCGCGCCTGGGTCACGAGCGCGGTCAACCAGGCTTTGCGCGGCGGCCGGAAGAGTACTGTCATTGGTTTGCCGCTTTGGGTCGGCGTGGCCTGCCCGTAGCGTGCAGCGTAGGCTTGCGCGGTCACTTCAAAACAACCCAGATGCGGTGTGAGAAACACGATGCCGCGCCCGGCGGCCAATGCGGCATCGATGTGGTGGGCACCCTCCCATTGAATGGCGACAGGTTCGCCAAACCACAAGCGCGGTAACTCGGCGATTTGTTTGCCGGCGGCGCCAACTGCGTAGAAGCGCTGGGCGGCGGTCAATCCCGCCAGGCGGGCGTTGTCCTGAAACCGCTGGCGGTAAGTGCTGGAGAAGGCAAACGCCAACCATCCCAAACCACCGCCCACCGCGTGGGCCAGCCACAGCGGAAAGACGGAAAAAAATTTGAAAAGGGCTGACATCAGTCGGATAAAATGCGCGCTGTCGCTGAGTTATGGAACTACTTGCAGGGCGACACACAATTTGGCCGCTCCGGTCTGCAAAGTCGGGGTGGCGCCATTGTGCCTTGCCATATTTCCTGTGGAAGTATGGCCAATCTGCTAAAGCGTTCGCCGACCGCTCCCCAGCCAGAAGCAACGCAAATCGATGGTTGTTTTTGAACTTGACTGTGTAATTTAGGAGCATTTTTATGGCGAACGATTTTCTTTTCACCTCCGAATCCGTCTCTGAAGGCCACCCCGACAAGGTAGCCGACCAGGTCTCTGACGCGATCCTGGACGCGATCTTCAAACAAGACCCCAAATCCCGCGTAGCCGCCGAGACGCTGTGCAACACCGGCCTCGTGGTGCTGGCCGGCGAGATCACCACCAACGCGCATGTGGACTACATCCAGGTGGCACGCGACACCATCAAGCGCATCGGTTACGACAACACCGACTACGGCATTGATTACAAAGGTTGCGCCGTGCTGGTGGCCTATGACAAGCAGTCCAATGACATCGCCCAGGGCGTAGACCACGCGTCAGACGACCACATGAACACCGGCGCCGGCGACCAGGGCCTGATGTTCGGCTACGCCTGCAACGAAACCCCCGAGCTGATGCCCGCTCCGATCTACTACGCGCACCGCCTCGTGGAACGCCAGGCCCAGCTGCGCAAAAGCGGCAAGCTGCCGTTCCTGCGGCCCGACGCCAAGAGCCAGGTGACGATGCGTTATGTCGACGGCAAGCCGCACAGCATCGACACCGTGGTGCTCTCCAGCCAGCACGACCCGAACCAGTCTGAATCCATGACCAAGATGAAGGCCTCGTTCAACGAAGCCATCATCGAAGAGATCATCAAGCCGGTGCTGCCCAAGGAGTGGCTGCAGAACACACGTTATTTGATCAACCCAACCGGCCGTTTTGTCGTCGG
>JANMMR010000500.1:0-13839 GCA_031373455.1 Rhodoferax sp. | reverse complement strand
GAGGGAAGGGCGGGCGGGCTGCAAAACGATGGCGAGGGAGAATGGAGGGCCTGTTGAAGGGCGTAATCTACAATTAAATTATATTAATGAAATGCATAGGGTATTTTAAAACTACTAAGTCACGAAAACATTTAATTTATTGCTATTAAATATATAGTATTATTTGTATAATTAATAGTCAATAAATATTATTAAATATAGTATAAACGGAATATGCTTGAAAATCAATGGCTCTTCAAAACGGGCAGTTCCAGTGTAAAAGCCCCTTCACCGCCCTGGCCGCCCTGGCCGCCCTGGCTGCCCGCACGGCTCGACAACACGGCGCGCCGCTGCGCCACCGATTGCAAGGTCCATTCGCCATCGACCAGGGCACCCACACGAAACGGCCGCGCCGGTTTGCCGTCGACTGAAATCAGCGCTGTGCCGCCACTGCGCGTGTTGGCGACCACACCCACCAACGTCAGGCGGCTGCTGGCCGCAACGGCCGCCATCGCCGGTTGCGCTACAGCAGGCGCGGCACTTGCGGGGCTGGCACCCAAGGCGCGCGCCAGCACGGCCGGGTCAGGCCCCGCATAACGCTGGGCCGGTGGCGACTGCAAAGTGGTGGCCGGTTGGCTCGCCGGCCATTTCAAGGCCCAATAAACGGCGGAACCGGCCGCCAGCGCAGCCAGCACAAAGGCCGCCAGTCGCGGCCACCAGACGTTATGGGCGAGAGGAGGCATCGACGGATTATGATGGAAGCCGAACCAATTCATTCACGACGGAGTGCAGGCAATGGCATTGACTTTCAGGCGCTGGCAAGGCAATGCGGCAGAGCGGGCGCTGGGCGCGGCAGGGCGCTTCACGCGCCGCGGCTTCACCCTGATCGAGCTGATGGTGGTGCTGGTCATCATCGGCGTGCTGGCCGCGCTGATCGTGCCCAATGTGCTCGACCGCGCCGACGACGCCCGCGTGACGGCGGCCAAAACCGATGTCGCCAACCTGATGCAGGCGCTCAAACTTTACAAACTCGACAACCAGCGTTTTCCCACGGCCGAGCAAGGCTTGCAGGCGCTGGTGGCCAAACCGGCCGCCGGGCCGATTCCGGGCAACTGGAAGCCGTACGTTGAAAAACTGCCCAACGACCCCTGGGGACGCGCCTACCAATACCTCAATCCGGGGCTCAACAGCGAGATCGACGTGTTGTCGTTTGGCGCGGACGGGCAGGCCGGCGGCGAGGGCAAAAATGCGGACATCGGCTCCTGGCAAAAATAGCCCCGGCTTCACCCTGATCGAGCTTCTGCTCGTCGTCGCCATCATCGCCGTGGCCTCGGCCGGGGTCAGTTTTGCCATGCGCGATTCGGCCGAAACCGAGCTGGAGCAAGAAGCGGTGCGGCTGGCGGCACTGCTCGAGTCGGGCCGGGCACGTTCGCAGGCCAGCGGTGTGCCGGTGGTTTGGCGCACCACCGAAACCGGCTTTGAGTTTCGCGGCTTGCCGGCCGCTGCGCTGCCACAGGCCTGGTTGTCCAAAACCGTGACGGCCTCTGCGCCCACTGCCCTGGTTTTGGGGCCCGAGCCGATCACCTGGCCGCAAAAAGTGCGCCTGGTCACAGGCGGGGCAAACGGGCGTGCGCTGGAGGTCGGCAGCGACGGTGTGCGGCCTTATAGCGTCCAGTCTGGCGTCCAGCCTGCTTCGGGTGCGGGTGGGCCATGACGCGGCTGACTTGCCATCACTTGCCCAAACGCGAGTTGCCAGCGGGCCGCGTGCGGGGCTTCACCCTCGTTGAGGTGCTGGTGGCCTTGTCCATCGTGGCGATCGCCTTGACGGCCGGTTTGCAGGCAACCCTGGCGCTCACCCGCAACGCTGAACGCCAAAGCGACACATTGCTGGCCAACCTGTGCGCCGAAAACGAACTCATCAAGATCCGCCTGTCGCGCCAAATGCCTGGTGTGGGCGAGACACGCGTCAATTGTGAGCAGGGCGGCCAGAACCTGGCGGTTGCGCTCACGGTGAGCCCCACGCCCAACCCGAATTTCCGACGGGTCGACGCGCAGGTTTTCAGCGGCGAATCGGCCGTCTTGCGGCTCTCCACCGTGGTTGGCCAGTTTTGATGGCGCGGCCTGTACGGCGCCGTGCGCACGGCTTCACACTGATCGAACTGCTGGTGGCGGTCGGCATACTCGCCCTGATGGCGGTTCTGAGCTGGCGCGGGCTCGATGGCATGGCCCGCACACAAAGCCGCCTGCAGGAGCGCGCCGACGCTGTGTTGGCCTTGCAGGCCGGTTTGGCCCAGTGGGGCGCCGATCTGGATGCGCTGCTGGCGTTGCCGGCATTGCCCGCGCTCGATTGGGACGGGCGCGCCTTGCGCCTGACGCGCCGTGCAAGCACCGCCGGCGCAGCAACGGCCACCACTGGCCTGGCCGACGAAGGCCTGGTGGTCGTGGCCTGGTCGCGCCGCGAGGTGGACGGTGGGGGCCAATGGTTGCGGTGGCAGTCGCCGGCACTGCGAACCCGTGGCGATGTGCAGGCCGCTTGGGCGCAGGCAGCGCAGTGGGCGCAAAACCCGGGCGACGACCTCAAAGCGCGTGAGGTGCCTGTGTTGCCGTTGGCGCAATGGCAGATTTTTTATTTCCGGGGCGACGCGTGGACCAATCCGCTGTCGGCGGTTGGCAACACAGACGGCACTTCTGCCGCGGGTGGTGCTGTGGGCGGTGCTGTGGGCAGTGCAGTGGGCAGTGTGGCCGCCGCTGAAAGCGGTGCAGCAAATGGCCTGGCCAGTGCTGCGGGGGGCGGCGCGGCAAATGGCGTGGCAGGTGGCGGGTTGGCTGGGGCGGTGTCGGGCGCCGTGTCGGCGGCTTTGGCGCGCGGCGTGGCCGCATTGGCGGCCGGCCTGCCAGGCACCACCAACGCCGTGGATGCCTCTGTTCCTCAGGGTGTGCGCTTGGTGTTGACATTGCCGCCCGGGCAGGCCATTTCGGGTACCTTGACGCGGGATTGGGTGGTGCCGACGTGGGGTGGGGGGAAATCTTGAGCCCCCACGCTTACTCACCGCGTGTAGACGCTGCCCCCCGAGGGGGCGTATTTCCCCTTGGGGCGGCCCGGCGGGGAAACGTGAACCCCCACGCTTACTCACTGCGTGTAGACGCTGCCCCCCGAGGGGGCGTATTTCCCCTTGGGGCGGCCCGGCGGGGAAACATCCTTGGCGTCCGGCAAAAAGGTGCGGCCATATTGACGGCCATGCTGACCGTCACGCTGGTCGCCACACTCGCGTCGGCAGCGCTTTGGCAGCAGTGGCGAAGCGTTGAAGTGGAAGCGGCGCAGCGCGGGCGCGTGCAGTCGGGCTGGATTTTGGTTGGTGCGCTGGACTTCGCGCGGCTGATACTGCGTGAAGATGCCCGTTCCGGCGGCGCCGATCACCTGGCCGAGCCTTGGGCGGTTCCGCTGGAAGAGGCGCGCCTCGCGACTTTTTTGGCTACCGGGACTGTTTCCGACACCACGCAGCAAGACGACGTGCAACAGGCGTTCATTTCGGGCCAGATCATCGACATGCAGGGGCGCCTGAATGTCCGAAACCTGGTGGAGGGCGGCAAGGTTTCGGAGCCGGCATTGCGCCAATTCGGCCGCTTGTTCAGCCTGCTCGGTGTCGCCGAAGGCGAATTGTCGCGCCTGGCCGACAACCTGCGCCTGGCGCTGGAACCGGCTGCAGACGTCCGCGTCGGCGCGCTGGCGCCGCTGATGCCGCAGCGGGTTGAGCAACTCGGGTGGCTGGGGCTTTCTGCGCGCTCGATTGCGCTGCTGTCGCCCTTCATCACGATCCTGCCGCAATCCACGCCGGTGAACCTGAATACGGCGCCCGCCGAGGTGCTTTTTGCCAGCATCGAGGAGCCCGACATGGCACTGGCACGCCGGCTCGTGACCGCGCGCGCCTTGTCGCACTACAAAAGCCTGACCGAAGCGGCGCGCCTCTTGGGCGACGTGCCGGGGCAGATCACGCAGGAGCGCCACAGCGTGTCGTCGCGCTTTTTCGAAGTGCGCGGCAAACTCAGGCTCGACGACGCAACGGTGCAGGAACACTCCCTGGTGGTGCGCGACGGACTGGACGTCAAAGTCCTGTGGCGTGAACGCAGCGCCGCGCCGCCGCCGGCAAGGCCTTGAGAGGGCCGTCTCTACAATGACTTCGACATGGCCACACTGATCGTTTTTTTGCCAACGGACCTGCCCCAGGAATCCAGCCAGCTGGAGTACCTGCTCACGCCCGACGGCCGGGGCGTCACCGTGCATTCAAGCGCCGCGCTGGCCTTGTTGCCGGCGGCGCCGGGCGCGGAAGTGGTGGCGGTGGTGCCGGTACAAGCCTTGTCTTGGCACCAGGTGCAGTTGCCGCGCGGCCTGCTGGGCCGGGGCCTGGGTGCCGACCGCGCCCAGCCGCGCCTGCGCTCGGTGCTCGAAGGGCTGCTGGAGGAACACGTGCTGGACGAGCCATCGCAGCTGCATTTCGCGCTGGCGCCCGACGCGGCTGAAACGCACGGGGGTGCCGTGGCTGTGGCCGCCTGCGACCGGGCCTGGCTGCAAGCCTGGATGCACGCGCTGGAGCGCCAACAGCGCCCGGCGGCGCGCATCGTGCCCGAATTTGCCCCGCTCGCCACCATTGACGCGATTCACGTGATCGGGCCGGAATCCGCGCCCCGGGTGGTTTTTGCAAGCCCCAACCATTCGCCTTCAGCCAAAGACGCTGGCGCCAGTCTGTCGGTGTTGCCATTGACCGCCGACGCCGCCTTGCTGGCCGACGCGCCATCGGGCAAATCGGTTTTCGCCGAGCCGGCGCTTGCAGCATTGGCGGAGCGGCATTTCAAGCGGGCGGTGGCGTTGTCCAGCCGCGCCGACCGTGCCCTGCAAGCCATCGCCTCGACTTGGGATCTGGCGCAATTTGATCTGGCCAGTTCCAGCGGTTTGCGCAATTGGCGGCGTTTGGCGCGGCTGGCGAAAGACGGCCTTCGGGCGCCCCAATGGCGCGCGGCGCGTTGGGCCGCAGCGGCGCTGGTGGTGGCCAACCTGGTTGGCCTGAACGCCTGGGCCTGGTCGCAACGCGCCAGCCTGGAGGCCAAACGCCAGGCCGTGCGCGAGGTCTTGACCAGCACTTTCCCGGCGGTGAAGGTGGTGCTGGATGCACCGGTGCAGATGGCGCGCGAAGTACAGCGCCAGCGGCTGGCCAGCGGCGCCGTCTCCGAAGGCGATTTGGAGGTGTTGCTGGCGGCGTATGCCGATCTGGCCGGTTCATGGCCGGAATTGGCGGCCAAAAAGCCCGCAGGCATGGACTATGGAAATGGTGAATTGCGCGTGAAAGGGCTCGATCTGGGCAAAGTCAATCTGGCTGATATCAACGGGAGGGCGCGGGCACGCCCGGTTCAATTGCGCATCGAGGGCGAGAGCCTGGTGCTTTTTGCCGCCAGCGCGCCATGAACACCACAACGCTTGAAAATTGGTGGAACAGCCTGGCGGCCCGCGAGCGCCGTTTGCTGGTCGCGGCCGCCTGGCTCGTGGCGGGCGCGGCGGTGTGGTGGATCGCGCTGGCACCGGCAATCGAAACACTGGGCCGGGCGCCGGCGCAACACCGGTCACTGGATGCCCAGTTGCAGCGCATGTTGGCCTTGAAGGCCGAGGCGCAGTCTCTGCAAGGCCTGGCGCGCGCCGGGGGTGACGACCCGCGTGCGGTACTCGAGACCTCGTTGAAAAAAGCCTTTGGCGCTGCGGCCAGTTTGCAGCTGGCCGGTGACCGGGCAAGCGTTACCTTCAAAGCCGTGCCGGCCCAGGCGCTGGCCAACTGGCTGGTGGATGTGCGCGCCAGCGCGCGGCTGCTGCCGGCCGAGGCGCGGCTCGCGCAGCCTGGCGCGCCAAGCGCCCCGGACCTGTGGGACGCGACGCTGGTGTTGAACCTGCCCGCGCGCTAATACAAGCACTGCCCCGCCCGTCGACGCGAACCCACTTGCTCCATGGCAGCCCGACATTCCGAGAAAAAAGCAATTTCAACGTCTCATTGGCAATGGGTGGCCAGCGGCGTTTTGACCGGCGTGGTGCTGGCTATGCTGATGTTCCCGCCGGCGCGCTGGCTGGCCGCCGGGGTGCACAAGGCCACGAGTGGACAGCTCAGTTTGCCCGATGCGCAGGGCAGTGTCTGGCGCGGCTCCAGCCAATTGGTGTTGTCGGGCGGCGCGGGCAGTCAGGGCGGCTCGGCGGTGCCGGGGCGCATCAGCTGGAAGCTCAGTCCGGCCTGGAGCGGCGTGACGCTTGAACTCCAGGCGCTGTGCTGCATGTCGCAATCGCTGCAACTGGCGTGGCAATGGCGCTGGGGCGGATGGGCCCTGGCCGTTGCCGAACACCAGTCCAACTGGCCCGCCGGATTGCTGGCCGGCCTGGGTACGCCGTGGAACACCATCGCGGCAGAGGGTAATCTGGCCATCTCCCATAAAGGCCTGTCATTAGAATGGGTCGAGGGCCGGATGGCATTGTCCGGCGCGCTGCAGATTGACGCACAAGATATGGCATCCCGGCTCACCACCATCAACCCTATGGGAAGTTACCGCCTCCGGCTTGAAGGCGGCCCGCTGATGTCGCTGAACTTGCAAACCTTGCGGGGAAGCCTTCAGCTCAGCGGCCAGGGGCAGTGGGTGGCCGGGCGGCTGCGGTTTGAGGGTGTGGCCAGCGCCCTGCCCGAGCGACAGGACGCCTTGTCGAATTTATTGAACATCATCGGACGGCGCGAAGGCGCGCGCTCCATCATCAAAGTGGGTTGAACTGCATGACATTCACATTCGGCAATGCCAGGGCAGGAAACGACGCATCGCGTCCAAGCTCGGTCAATCAGTCGGCCAGACGTGCGATTGGCCCGGCGCTGTTGGTGCTGCTGGCGTTGTCAGCCTTGCCGGCCCTGTCGCAAACTGCGCCCGGCACTACAGCGCCCAGCGTGAGCGCGGCACCTGGCGCAAGCCCGGTGCCTGCGCTGCCTGCGGCTACCAGCCAGCCGCGCCGCGGTGAACCGATCACGCTGAATTTTGTCGCCGCTGACATTGAGGCCGTGGCCCGCACCATGGCCACCATCACCGGGCGCAATGTGGTGGTCGACCCACGCGTCAAAGGTGTGGTCACGCTCACCACCGAGCGGCCGGTGTCACCCGCCGTTGCGTACAACCAGTTTCTGGCCTCGCTGCGCCTGCAGGGCTTCACCGTGGTTGAGGCCAGCGGCCTGGACAAGGTGGTGCCCGAGGCCGACGCCAAGCTGCAGAGCGGCGGTGTCGCTGTGGGAGCGGTGCCAGGCGGCGCGCCGGGCAACCAGATCGTCACGCAGATTTTCCGGCTCAACTTCGAATCTGCCAACAACCTGGTGGCTGTGTTGCGGCCGCTCATCAGCCCCAACAACACCATCAACGTCAACCCTGGCAACAACTCGCTGATCATCACCGACTATGCCGACAACCTGCGGCGGCTGGGGCGCATCATCGCGGCGCTGGACGTCTCCAACGCCACCGACGTTGAAATCATCCCGCTCAAACACGCCATCGCCTCCGACCTCGCGCCGCTGGTGTTGCGCTTGATCGACGCGCCTGCAGGCGGTGCCGGGGCCGCGCCGGGCCTGGCCGCAGACGCCTCCTTTCGCACCACGCTGGTCGCCGAGCCGCGCTCCAACGCGCTGATCCTGCGCGCGGCCAACCCGGCCCGCGTCGCCTTGGTGAAGGCGCTGGTGGAGAAACTCGACCAGCCGACCAGCGGCAGCAATGGCAACAGTGGCAACATTTACGTGGTTTACCTCAAGAACGCGGAAGCCACAAAAATCGCTGCCACCTTGCGGGCGGCCCTCTCGGGCGAGGCACGGCCGGCTGCGGCCGTGGTGCCCACGGGCACGCCCAACCTGGCCGGTGCATTGGCCAGCCAGGCCACTTCACAACCCGCCACCGGCGGGCAAATCCAGGCCGATATCGCCACCAACTCGCTCATCATCACGGCGCCCGAGCCGCAATACCGGCAAATCCGCGCGGTGATCGACAAACTCGACGTGCGCCGCGCCCAGGTGTTTGTGGAGAGCTTGATCGCCGAGGTGAACGCCGAAAAAGCTGCCGAGTTTGGCATCCAGTGGCAAGGCCTGATTGGGCAGAACGGCGACGCCAACGTGGGTGTGTTGGGCACCAACTTCCGCATCGGCGGCACCAACATCATCTCCCTGGCCGCGAGTGCAGCCAGCGGCGGTGCCGTCACCCCGAGTGCCGGCCTGAACGTCGGCATCGCGCAGCGCACCAACGGCCTGTATGTGTTGGGGTTCCTCGCGCGTTACCTGCAAACCAATGGCGACGGCAACATCCTGTCCACACCCAACCTGCTGACGCTGGACAACGAAGAGGCCAAAATTGTCATCGGGCAAAACGTGCCGTTCGTCACCGGGTCTTTCACCAACACCGGCGGCAGTTCCAACACGGTCAACCCGTTCCAGACGATTGAACGCAAGGACGTGGGCCTCACACTGAAGGTCAAGCCGCAGATCAGTGAAAACGGCACCGTGCGCTTGACGATTTCGCAGGAGGTCTCCAGCGTGCAGGCGTCCACCGCCGGCGCCGCCAATGGCCCGACCACCAACAAACGCTCCATCGACACCAACGTGCTGGTCAACGACGGCTCCATCGTTGTGCTCGGCGGCCTGTTGCAAGACGAGTATTCCGGCAACCAGGAGAAAGTGCCGGGCCTGGGCGACATACCGATTTTCGGCAACCTGTTCAAAAGCGAAACGCGCAGCCGCATAAAAACCAATCTGATGGTATTCCTGCGCCCGGTGGTGATGCGCGATGTGAGCAGCACCGATGCCCTGACGATGGACCGCTATGACCTGATGCGCGCCAACCAGCAAAACGCCCAGCCCGAGCCCAGCATCGCGGTGCCGGTGAACGAGGCGCCGGTGCTGCCGGAGATCCTGCCGCGCCCGCCCGGCACGGCGCCCGCGACGGCCAGGTGAGCCATGGCATTGGCGACGCGTTACCCGCTGCCCTACACGTTTGCGCGCACGCACCAGGTGCTGCTGGAAGACACCGGCGGTGAACTCACGCTGTGCCTGCATCCGCAGTCGGCACCGGCCGGAGTGAGTGAAGTCAACCGCAAATACGCGCCGCAACATGTCGAGCTGCATCCTGCGCAGGCGCTGATACAACGCATCAGCGCCGCCTACGCGCAAGGTGAATCCAGTGCCGCCACGGTGGTCAGCGAGGTCGAGAGCGATGCCGACCTGAGCCGCATGATGCAGGATCTGCCGGCGATTGAAGACCTTCTGGAAACCGCCGACGACGCGCCCATCATCCGCATGCTCAACGCGCTCCTGACGCAGGCCGCGCGGGATGGCGCCAGCGACATCCACATCGAGCCCTACGAGCGCAATTCAAGCGTGCGGTTTCGCGTCGATGGCACCTTGCGCGAGGTGGTGCAGCCCAACCGGGCGCTGCACGCGGCGCTGATCTCCCGCCTGAAGATCATGGCCGAGCTGGACATCTCCGAAAAACGCCTGCCGCAAGACGGCCGCATCAGCCTGCGCATCGGCACGCGCGCGGTGGACGTGCGGGTGAGCACGCTGCCCGGCGCTTATGGCGAGCGCGCGGTGCTGCGCCTTCTGGACAAAACAGAAAGCAAACTCAACCTCGAAGCCATCGGCATGCAGGGCGAGGTGTTGAGCCAACTGCAAAACCTGATCGCCCAGCCGCACGGCATCATCCTCGTGACCGGCCCCACCGGTTCGGGCAAGACCACCACGCTGTATGCGGCGCTGTCGCGGCTTGACGCGGCGCACAGCAACATCATGACGGTGGAGGACCCGATCGAATACGAGCTCGCGGGCATCGGGCAGACGCAGGTCAACAGCAAGATCGATTTGACCTTTGCCAAGGCCCTGCGCGCAATCTTGCGGCAAGACCCCGACGTGATCATGATTGGCGAGATCCGCGATTTTGAAACCGCGCAAATCGCCATCCAGGCCTCGCTCACCGGCCATTTGGTGCTGGCCACGCTGCACACCAACGATGCCGCCAGCGCCGTGACGCGCCTGACCGACATGGGCATCGAGCCGTTTTTGCTGAGCTCCTCGCTCTTGGGTGTGCTGGCGCAGCGCCTGGTGCGCAAACTGTGCGTGAGCTGCCGCGGGCCGGGCTGCGCCGCCTGTGGCCACACCGGTTACCAGGGCCGCACCGGCGTTTTCGAACTGCTGGTGACGAATGATGCGATCCGCGCCCAGATCCATCAAAAAGCCTCAGAGGCCGAGATCCGCACAGCCGCGCTGGCCGCCGGCATGGCCCTGATGCGCCAGGACGGTGAACGCCTGGTGCAGACCGGCATCACCTCGCGCGAGGAGTTGCTGCGGGTGACGAGGGACAACTAATTGTTAATACCCATGTTAATTATTGACGCCGCCAAGCGCAATTTGCCGGATTTTCAAGGTTTTTATGGCATGAAGTCACGGGGAATGGCCATTTATTGCTATATAAATCATAGCAATCAAATTAACTCCGATTTTCCTTCGCCTTTGCTCCTGGCCCATGCCCGCCTATTCGTTTGAAGCGCTCACCGCAGACGGCCAGACCCGCACGGGCGTGTTGCAGGCCGACTCCGCGCGGGCGGCGCGCAGCCAGTTGCGCGCGCAGGCGCTGGCGCCGGTGCAGGTGGACATGGTCGGCGCCGGTTCTGCGCCGGCGGTTGACGGGCAGGGTGCGGCTGTGGCCGTTTCAAACGGCGCGCGCCGTGGCTGGTTTGCCCGGGCGGCGTTCAACAGCACCGAGCTGGCGATCTGGACGCGCCAACTGGCCGGGCTGGTGTCATCGGGCCTGCCGCTGGAGCGTGCCTTGACGTCTTTGTCGGACGAAGCCGCTGTGGACGCGCAGCGCAACCTCATTGCGGCCCTGCGTTCGGAAGTCAATGGCGGCGCCAGTTTTGCCAACGCGCTGGCGCAGCACCGCCATGAGTTCACCGACGTGTTCATTGCGGTGATCGGCGCCGGTGAACAAAGCGGCAGCCTGGGCCGCGTGCTGGAGAAACTGGCCGACGATATGGAAGAGCAGCAGGCGCTCAAGGCCAAACTCATGGCCGCCACGCTGTACCCGGCGATCGTCACGTTGGTGGCGATTGTCATCGTCACGTTCCTGCTCGGTTACGTGGTGCCGCAGGTTGCCAACGTGTTTGCCGGCAGCAAGCGGGCCCTGCCGCTCCTGACAGTGCTCATGCTGGCCATCGGGAATTTTGTCCGCGACTACGGCTGGCTGGTTCTCACAGCGCTTGTTGTGGTGGTGTTGTTGGTGCGGCTGGCGCGCCGCAATGAGGCACTGCGTGAACGCATGGACGCGGCTTGGCTCAACGTGCCCGTGCTTGGCCGACTCGCCATGGGTTACAACGCGGCGCGTTTTACCGGCACCTTGTCCATGCTCACGGGCGCCGGTGTGCCGATCCTGCGGGCGCTGCACGCAGCGGCCGACACGCTGGCCAACCGCGCGATGCGCAGCGACGCACTGGCGATCATGGTGCTGGTGCGCGAAGGCGCGCCGCTGGCCTCCGCATTGGCCCAGAAAAAGCGCTTTCCGGGTTTGCTTGGCATGTTCGCGCGCCTGGGCGAACAGACCGGCCAGCTGCCACTCATGCTCGACCGCGCCGCGCGCCAGTTGGGCCAGGAAGTGCAGCGCCGCTCGATCGCGCTGGCAACCATTGCCGAGCCCTTGCTGATTGTGCTGATGGGCTTGGTGGTGATGTTGATTGTTATGGCGGTGTTGTTGCCAATCATCCAGCTGAACCAGCTGGTCCGGTAGCCACGATGCCCGCAACTCTCGACGGCAAACTGGTGGTGGCGATTTCGAGCCGCGCGCTGTTTGATTTCGAAGAAGAAAACGAAGTTTTTGAACACGGCAAAGGGCCGCACAAAGACCGCGCCTACATGAGCTTGCAGTTGGACCGCCTTGAGCAACCGGCTCCGGCGGGAGTCGCTTTTTCGTTGGTCAAAAAGCTGCTGGCTTTCAACGACGACACGGCGCAGAGGGTGGAAGTGGTGATCCTATCGCGCAACGACCCGGTCAGCGGCATGCGCGTGTTCCGCTCGGCCAAACATTACGGGCTGAAGATCGAACGCGGCAGTTTCACGCGCGGACAGCCGCCATGGCGCTATTTGAAACCACTGCACGCCAACTTGTTTCTCTCCACGCATTTGAGCGACGTGCGCGCGGCGTTGAATGCAGGTGTGCCGGCTGCGCAGGTTTACCCGCATTCGGCGCATGCCAGTGAAGCGCATCCGAATGAAGTACGCATCGCGTTTGACGGCGACGCGGTCTTGTTCAGCGATGAAGCCGAGCGGGTCTACCAGGCGCAGGGCCTCAGCGCGTTTTATCAACACGAATCCGAAAAGGCCACTCAGCCACTTTTGGCTGGCCCGTTCAAGCCACTGCTCAGCGCCTTGCAACGTTTGCAGCAAGAAGGCACACCACTCATGCGCATCCGAACGGCGCTGGTGACGGCGCGCAGCGCGCCGGCGCACGAGCGCGCCATCCGCACGCTGATGGACTGGAACATCGAGGTCGACGAGGCGATGTTTTTGGGTGGATTGGCGAAAGGAGAATTTTTGCGAGAGTTCGAGGCAGATTTTTTCTTTGACGACCAGGCCGGCCACATCGAATCCGCTGCGCAACACGTCCCTTCCGGGCACGTGGCCAGTGGCGTCTCGAACCGGCAGCCTTGATCCAGGGCTGCGACTAGGTATACCGTTTGCTGCGCAGGTTCAGGCGCATTTCCTGCAGCAGCGGCTGCAGCGTTGCGCTGCCAATGCGCAACGCGACGCAGGTAGTCAACACGTCGATGATCATCAGGTGCAGCAGGCGCGACACCATCGGGCTGTAGCGGTCAAATCCTTCAGGGTGGTCGGCGGCGAGGTGGATCTGGCCGCTGGCGGCCAATGGCGAGCCGCTGGCGGTAAGGGTGATGGTGGTGGCGCCATTTTTGCGGGCGATGTCGCAGGCGTCCATCAGGTCACGCGTGCGCCCGGAGTTGGAGATGACCACCACACAATCGCCCGGCCCTAATATGGAGGCGCTCATCACCTGCATGTGGCCGTCGCTGTAGGCAATCGCGTTGACGCCAAGGCGGAAGAACTTGTGTTGCGCATCCTGCGCGACGATGCCGGAATTGCCGACACCAAAAAACTCCAGCCGTTTGCCTTTTCGGTAGGTGTCCAGAATGGCCTCGGCCGCTTTCTCGATGGCCGAGGTGCTGGCGTCATTGCGGTACTTGAGCAGCGCCGCCACGGTGTTATCGATCACCTTGACCAGCACGTCGCCGGTTTTGTCGTCGGTGTCGACACTGCGATGGATGAAGGGTACGCCTTCACTCACGGAACCCGCGAGTTTGCGCTTGAAATCGGTCAGACCGTCGTACCCCATGCTGCGGCAAAAACGCACCACCGTGGGTTTGCTCACATGGGAACGCAAGGCCAGCTCGCTCACCGGCAGGCTGGTGAACGCACGCGGGTCGGCCAGCACGAGCTTGCCCACGCGCTGTTCGGCGGGGGCCAGCGAACTTAAAGAGGCGCGGATTCTGTCAAGCATGGCTAGCAGCAAGGTTTTTCCGACGGGCCGCCCCTAGGAAAAATGCGGCCCCTCGGGGGGCAGCGACCCGCGAAGCGGTGGAGCGTGGGGGCCACATGTCTAGGCTTCTTCTGACCAACAATAGCCGTCACGCGCAATCATCGCGCTGGATGCACTGGGGCCCCAGGTGCCCGAGTTGTAGAGGCGCGGGCCTTGCGCATCGGCGGCCCAATGGTCGAGGATGGGTTCAACCCAGCGCCAGGCTTCCTCCTGCTCGTCGGCCCG
>JANMMR010000448.1:0-3702 GCA_031373455.1 Rhodoferax sp. | reverse complement strand
CCGCCGACCTGGGTGTTCACATAGCGCGCCAGCGCTTCGCCCCGCAACATTCCACGGCCAAAAATGGGCAAGCTCCAGTCGGCAATGGTGGCTTCGTCCATGGTCTCGGCCACCTGCTGCAACTGCGCGCCGGATTTGCCACTGGCGTAAATCGCGGCGACCAGGCTGCCGGCCGAGGTGCCGGCGACAAAATTCGGCCGCAAACCGGCTTCTTCGAGCACCTGGATCACGCCCACGTGCGCAAAGCCACGCGCCGCCCCGCCGCCCAGCGCCAGACCGATTTTGGGTGGACGCTTGGGTATTGGTTGCGTTGTTGGAGGCGCCTGAACCACCGGCGCTGGCGGCGTTGGCGCCAACGGCACCTGGCTGCAACCCGCCAGGAACAACAGGGCAAAAACGCCTGCGACGCCAAAAACCCTGCGGAATTTGCGGTTACACAATTCGTATTGAGAATGATTCGTGTTTGAGATATGATTCTGCCATTGACGTTGATGCCCCGATTGTCGCCCCCACCTGCTCACCCAACACTTCTAACACTTTGCGCCCACCTACATCTGCCTAACACCCAC
This sequence comes from Rhodoferax sp., assembly GCA_031373455.1. Lineage (GTDB taxonomy): Bacteria > Pseudomonadota > Gammaproteobacteria > Burkholderiales > Burkholderiaceae_C > JANYCG01. The sequence goes on along the minus strand of JANMMR010000448.1, from coordinate 3,133 downwards.
CATGAAATTCAAAACCGCCGCCTTCAACCCCGTGACTTTGGCCATCACGCTCCAGCTCGCCAGCCTGTCGGCCTTTGCGCAAGAGGCCGTCGTCAACCTGTATTCCGCGCGCCATTATTCGACCGACGAGGCGCTCTACAACAATTTCACCAAACAGACCGGCATCAAGATCAACCGCGTTGACGCGGACGATGCCGGCATCCTCGCCCGCCTGAAGGCCGAAGGTTCGGCTTCCCCGGCCGACGTGATCCTGCTGGTCGACGCGGCGCGGCTCCACAAGGGTGAAGTGGATGGCTTGTTCCAGCCGATCAAATCGAAAACCCTGGAAGACGCAATTCCGGCCAATTTGCGCGCCAGCGCGGCAGCCGATGGCGGCACACCGTGGTTTGGTTTTTCCACCCGCGCGCGCGTGATTGTTTACGACAAGCTCAAGGTGAAGAAGGCTGACGTCGACACCTATGAAAAGCTGGCCGACCCGGTGAACAAGGGCCGCCTGTGCATCCGCTCCGGCTCACACCCCTACAACCTGAGCCTGTTTGGCGCCGTCACCGAACACCTGGGCGACGCCAAAGCCGAGCAGTGGCTCAAGGGCATGGTGGCCAACTTCGCACGCGACCCCAAAGGCGGCGACACCGACCAGATCAAAGGCGTGGCCTCAGGCGAGTGTGGCGTGGCGGTAACCAACACCTACTACCTGGCGCGCATTTTCAAATCGAAAGACCCGGCGGACCAGGCCATCGCGGGCAAGGTCGGGGTGTCGTTCCCGAACCAGAACAGCTGGGGCACGCACGTCAACATCGCGGGTGGCGCGGTGGCGAAATATGCCAAAAACCAGGCCAACGCGGTGAAGTTTCTCGAATACCTGGCCAGCCCGGCCGCGCAGAATTATTTTGCCGACGGCAACAACGAATGGCCCGCCGCCAAGGGGGTGGTCGTGAGCAACGCGGCGCTGACAGCCATGGCCGGTGACGGCTTCAAGAGTGAGACGATTCCGGTCAGCGTGATCGGCAAAAACCAGGTGAAGGTGCAGCAGATGCTGGATCGCGTCGGCTTCAAATAAGGCGTTTGGGGGCGGCGGCGGGGCTCAGTTATCCTTCGGGTCCACTGTTTGCCCCATAAGGACACCCCATGAAAGTGCTCGGATACCTGGTTTTGCTGGTCTTGGTTTTGGCGGTGCTGACCGTGATTGCCGGCCAACTGGGGCTGCTGCGGGGCAAGGCGCCGTCGAACCTGGGTGTGCGCGACGGCAAACTCAAGCCGCCTTCGAAAACGCCCAACAGCGTGACCAGCCAGGCCTCGCTGCATGCCGACCACCCGCAATTGGCTTACGCCAACATCGAGCCGATCAAATTTACGGGTGATGCGGATTCTGCAATGAAAAAACTCGCAGATTTGCTAGAAAAATCAGAGCGAACAACCGTTATTTCACGTGACTTCGTTTACATAAGAGCTGAGTGTTCTACAGCGCTGATGAAATATACAGACGATGTCGAGTTCTGGATGGACAAGCCCGCCGGCGTGATCCACGTGCGCTCCAGCAGCCGCGTGGGCCGCAAGGATTTTGGCGTGAACCGTGCGCGCGTTGAAGCCATACGCGCCCAATTCAACTCGGCGCCTTGACGCGGCGCCTCAGCAACGCGGCTGGTTAATCCGCAGCCGCTGCCTCGGCCGCTTCCGGCCTGGGCTTGCCTTCTTTCTTGGGCAACGGTTGGATATCCAATAGCACTTCGCCCTGCTCCACACCTTTTTCGTCGGTGGTGATTTTCATGTCCACCGTGAGGCGGCCACCGTCGGTCAAACGGCCAAACAGCAACTCGTCGGCCAAGGCGCGGCGGATGGTGTCTTGAATCAGCCGCTGCATCGGGCGTGCACCCATGAGCGGATCGAAGCCCTTCTTGGCCAGGTGTTTGCGCAGCGTGTCGGTGAAGGTGACATCCACCTTCTTGTCGGCCAATTGCGTCTCCAGCTGCAAGAGGAACTTGTCGACCACGCGCAGGATGACATTTTCGTCAAGTGACTTGAAGCTCACCGTGGCGTCCAGCCGGTTGCGGAACTCAGGTGTGAACAGGCGTTTGATGTCGGCCTGTTCGTCGCCCGCCTCGCGCGGGTTGGTAAAGCCAATGGTCGCCTTGTTGATGGTCTCGGCGCCGGCGTTGGTCGTCATGATGATGATGACGTTGCGGAAGTCGGCCTTGCGGCCGTTGTTGTCGGTGAGTGTGCCGTGGTCCATCACCTGCAAAAGCACGTTGAAAATCGCCGGGTGGGCTTTTTCGATTTCGTCGAGCAGCAACACGCAATGCGGCTTCTTGGTGACGGCTTCCGTAAGCAGACCACCCTGGTCAAAACCCACGTAACCGGGAGGCGCGCCAATCAGGCGGCTCACCGCGTGCTGCTCCATGTATTCGCTCATGTCGAAACGAATCAGCTCAATGCCCATGATGTAGGCGAGCTGCTTGGCCGCTTCGGTTTTGCCGACACCCGTGGGGCCGCTGAAGAGGAAGCTGCCAATCGGGCGGTCGCCCTTGCCAAGGCCCGAACGCGCCATCTTGACGGCCGAGGCCAGCACATCCAAAGCCTTGTCTTGCCCGAAGACGACGTTTTTGAGGTCGCGCTCGAGGGTTTTGAGTTTGCCGCGGTCGTCGTTGGAGACGTTCGCGGGCGGAATGCGCGCGATCTTGGCGACGATCTCTTCGACCTCGGCCTTGCTGATGATTTTCTTGCGTTTGCTCACCGGCAAAATGCGCTGCGCTGCGCCGGCCTCGTCGATCACGTCGATGGCTTTGTCTGGCAGGTGGCGGTCGTTGATGTATTTGGCAGAAAGCTCAGCCGCCGCTTGCAGCGCAGCCATGGCGTATTTGACGCTGTGGTGCTCTTCGAAGCGGGATTTCAGGCCCTTGAGGATGTCCACAGTTTCCTGGATCGTCGGCTCGACCACGTCAATCTTCTGGAAGCGCCGCGACAAGGCCGCGTCTTTCTCAAAGATGCCACGGTATTCGGTGAACGTGGTGGCGCCAATGCACTTGAGCGCGCCGGAACTCAGACCCGGCTTGAGCAGGTTGGAGGCATCCAGCGTGCCGCCCGAGGCATCTTTGAGAAAGACGCGGCCTTGTCGCGGCGCTTCCAGAAGATTGAC
>JANMMR010000403.1:0-1898 GCA_031373455.1 Rhodoferax sp. | reverse complement strand
CGGGCCGCAGCACACCGGTGGACACCACCGTGGCGATGGAATTGGCCGCGTCATGAAAACCATTCATGAAGTCAAACGCCAGTGCCAAAAACACCAGCATGATGACCACCCACAGGGCTGCTTGAGCGCCTTGCATACGGTGCGGGCGGCCTAGCTGTTCTCGAGGACCACGCCCTCGATCAGGTTGGCCACGTCTTCGCACTTGTCGGTAATGGTCTCCAGCAGCTCGTAGATGGCCTTGAGCTTGATCACCTCGCGCACGTCCGGCTCCTCGCGGAACAGCTTGCTCATCGCCGAACGCATCACGCGGTCGGCGTCGGACTCGAGCCGGTCGATCTCCTCGCAGGTTTTGAGCGCCGCCTCGGCCACCTTGGCGTCGTTCACCTTCTCGAGCATGTAGACGGCGTCTTTCAGGCGCTCGCAGCAACGCACGGAGAGGTCGGTCAGGCGCGTGATCTCTTCGGTCATCACCCGCACGTCATACAGCGCCATGGTTTCGGCCGAGTCCTGGATCAGGTCGGCCACGTCGTCCATCGTGTTGATCAGCGAGTGGATCTGCTCGCGGTCAATCGGCGTGATGAAGGTCTTGTGCAGCATCTTGTTGACGTCGTGCGTGATGCGGTCTGCCGCGCGCTCGGCGTTGTCGACATCGCGGTTGTACTGCTCACGCAGGTGCACGTCGTTGTAGTTGGCCACCAGATGCGAGAAGGCCCGCGCCGCCTCGACGATGCGGTCCGCATGCTGGTTGAACATCTCGAAAAAATTGCCCTCTCGGGGCATCAATTTGCCAAACAACATGGACCACTCCTGGTATTTTCGCGGCCCTGGATTGGCCTGCGCTACTGCGGGAAGGAGTGTAACGGACAGGGCCCCAGGTGCCGGCCGTACCGCCGCAGTGCACTTTTCTTGAGAACAGCGTCACTCTGCATTTTGCTATGTTTATTATAGCTAACTATATATATTTCATGTGACTTGAACGCTTTAAAAGTCACAAAAATTTGAAATTTGCATTTTTTTGGCGCAATAATTAACACCCATGTTAATTATTGCGCTATTTTCCTGAGCTGCTGCGCGCCGTCCTGAAAACCCTGCGGCAAGGGTTTCCAGAGCGCCACATCAACCGCCAGTCCGGGAAATTCGCACTTGATCCCAAAATGGGAACATGCTAAAGTTCATTCATGCGCGTCATTGCACTGGGTACTTTGCGGGATTTTTGGACCAAACATCCTGACGCACTGGAGCCGCTCAGCGCGTGGTACGCCGTTGCCAGCCATGTACGTTGGCATTCACCGGCGGACGTGAAAGCAGCCTACCGCCATGCAAGTTTTATTGCCGGAAACCGCGTTGCCTTCAACATCAAGGGGAATGACTATCGATTGGTGGTGGCCATGCATTACAACCGCCAGATCGCCTACATCCGCTTTGTCGGAACCCACAGGCAATACGACCAAATTGACGCAAGCACCGTGTGAGGAAATCATGAATATCCACCCTATTCGCACCAAAGCCGACCTCCGCGAGGCGATGCAGCGCATCGACCAGGTCTGGGACGCAAAACCCAAATCCCCCGAAGCCGATGAACTTGAAATCCTCAGCCTTCTGGTTGAAGAATACGAACAAAAACACATCAAAGTGCCTGATGTCGATCCCGTCAACCTGTTGCTTCACGTGATGGAGGCACGTGGCCTGGCCCGCAAAGACATGGAGCCCTACATCGGCTCGCGCGCACGGGTTGCCGAAGTGCTCAATCGGGTGCGGCCGTTGTCTCTTGAAATGATCCGTCGTTTGGCTTCGGGGCTGAATTTGCCTGCGGATTTGTTGATTGCGGGGTATGAGTTGAGGCAGGCGGCTTGAAATCAATCGTCGAACGCTATCTGCCAAGTTCGTTATTGCTCTTG
>JANMMR010000384.1:0-2195 GCA_031373455.1 Rhodoferax sp. | reverse complement strand
AAGGCCAAAAAGTTCATAAATTTTCGTCAAAACCAGTTTTGGAAGTCAATAATTAACACCCATGTTAACAATTTGCCAATTTTCACCCAATTTCACCAACTTTTACCAATGCCGGCAAATTTGTTGATAAGCGTGTTAATTTCAGGCTTTCAAGCCAATTTCAGCAATTGCAGCAGCGCCAGCGGCGTGTCGATCGCTGCGTGTGCGCCCCACGCGCTGGTTTCCGAGGCGTGGCCCAGGTAGCCGTAGGTGGCGGCCACGGTGTACATGCCGGCGGCGGTGCCAGCTTCGATGTCGCGCAGGTCGTCGCCCACGTACACGCAGCGCGAGGGCAACACGCCCATGCGCCGCGCAGCTTCGTACATCGGCTCCGGGTGCGGCTTGGCGTGGGCCGTGGTGTCGCCGCAAACGATGGCGCCGGCCGTCGCAAACAGCGGCATCTGCGCCGTCAGGGGCAGCGCGAAGCGGGCGGCCTTGTTGGTCACCACGCCCCAGGCCAGGTTTTGCGCCAGGATTTGGGCGATGAGCTCCGGCACGCCGTCGAAGGCGAAGGTACGTTCGGTGAGGCTGCGCTCGTAGTTGACGAAAAACTCCTCGCGCAGCTGCATGAAGTCGGCGTGTTGCGGCGTGATGTTGAAGGCAATGTCCAGCATGCCGCGTGCGCCGGCGCCGGCCAGCGGGCGGTAACGCTCCAGCGGGTATGCGGGCAGGCCTCGGTCGGTGCGCATTTTGTCGGCCGCCGCGCCAAGGTCTGGGGCGCTGTCGACCAGGGTGCCGTCCAGGTCGAACAAAACGGCGTCAATGTCAGTGAACATGGCAGGGTGAGCGAAGGGTAGCCGGCCAGCTGGATCAGGCCAGAGGTTTTTGGGTGGCCACCAGGTAATTCACGCTGGCGTCGCCGCTTAGCCAATAACGGCCGCTCAGCGGGTTGTGCTCCAGGCCGCGCGTTTGTTGCTGCTCCAGCCCGGCCTCACGGCACCAGCGTGCCAGCTCGCTGGGGCGAATCATCTTGGCGTATTCGTGGGTGCCCTTGGGCAGGATGTTCAGCACGTATTCCGCGCCCACCACGGCAAACAAAAAGGACTTGAGGTTGCGGTTGATGGTGGAGAAAAACACCCAGCCGCCGGGTTTGACCAGCCTGGAGCAAGCCTGCACGATGGCCTCGGGCTGCGGCACGTGTTCGAGCATTTCCATGCAGGTGACCACGTCAAACGCGCCCGGCATCTCGGCGGCCAGCGCCTCGGTGCTGACTTCGCGGTAGCTGACGTTGGGCGTTTGCGCCTCCAGCGCATGCAGCTGCGCCACCCGCAGCGGCTTGGCTGCCAGGTCAATGCCCAGCACCTGAGCGCCCTTGCGGGCCATGGAATCGGCCAGGATGCCGCCGCCGCAGCCGACGTCGAGCACCTGCTGGCCGACCAGGGCGCAATGGCCGACGATCCACTGCAAGCGCAGCGGGTTGATCTGGTGCAGCGGGCGAAATTCGCCGTTGGCGTCCCACCAGCGGTGGGCCAAGTCCGAAAATTTGGCCAGCTCGGCGGGGTCGGCGTTGGTTTCTGTCATTTGTGGATTATCGGGAAGTCCCATAAAAAAACCCCGCTAGGGCGGGGTTTTTTGAAACAGCCCGAAGGCTGCTTCCGGGCATTGCTGCCCTTTTCGACGATCGCGTCAATTACTTCTTGACGCTCGCGTCTATTACTTGTTGGCGCGGGTGCCGACCACTTCGACTTCAACGCGGCGGTTTTTGGCGCGGCCTTCGGCGGTCTTGTTGTCAGCCACTGGCTGCTTCTCGCCCTTGCCTTCGGTGTACACGCGGTTTTTCTCGATGCCTTTGGACACCAGGTAAGCCTTGACAGCTTCCGAGCGGCGCACAGACAGCTTCTGGTTGTAAGCGTCGCTGCCGATGGAGTCGGTGTGGCCGACAGCGATGATGACTTCGAGGTTGAGGCCGCTCATCTTGCTGACCAGATCGTCGAGCTTGGCCTTGCCTTCGGGCTTGAGAACAGCCTTGTCGAAGTCGAAGAACGCATCAGCGGCGAAGGTGACCTTCTCGCTGGTGGGCGCGGCGACGACGGCCGGAGCCGCGGCGGGCGCGGGAGCCGGGGCCGGAGCCGGGCGGGGCGCCGGTGCCGGGGCGGGAGCAGGAGCAGGAGCCATCGGGGCAGCCGGAACAGGCACGCCGTCGCAGCCTTGCAGGC
>JANMMR010000319.1:0-3126 GCA_031373455.1 Rhodoferax sp. | reverse complement strand
TTGGCGCCCCGGCGTGGCCATACCCGTCAGCGGCGTGCCGCGCGGCGCCATGAAGGGCAGGCTGATGGCGTTTTTGGTGAGCCGCATGCCCTCCAGCATCAGCATCGCGCCCAGGCGGCCGATGCCAAAGGCGCGTTTGCTGTTGGCCGTGACCTGCGCCCACACCGAGCGCACCATCTCCTGGTTGCCCTTGCGTTTTTTCACGCCCGAACGCGTGTGGTCAATGGTCCACACCGGCGTCAGCTCGGTGTCTTCAGCGGAATTCTGGTAACTCTCGGCGCCCCAGCGCGACATCGTCACCCCATCGGCATAGGCGTGGTGCATCTTTTGGTACAGCGCGAAATGGCCCGCGCCCAGGTCGCCGCCCAGGCCGTCGATCACATGCACTTCCCACAAGGGGCGGTCGCGCGCCAGCACCGGCGTGTGCAGGCTGGCGATCAACTCGTAAAGCGCCTGGCGGTCGTTCTTTTTCGGCGGCAATTTGTGGAAGAAGACGTGGTCGGCCAAGTCCACGGTGTCCACGGTTTTCCAGTTCGGCAAGGCGGTGAGGGTGAAGTTGATGACGCGGTTGAAGGGCGCCGCAACGTCGGTGAAACCCAGATACTCGTCGTAAATCGCCTTCACGAAACCGGCTTTGGCGCCCGGCGGCTTTTTGCAGATCTGCAAGCCGGCCACGTGTTTCGGGCTGGCCTCGGACTCGGCGATGAAAAAGGCCAGGTCCATCAGGGAAAGCGTGCTCATGGGGTTCCGTTCATGCGATTTCGGGAAAAGAATAGGGAAAAGCCGGTTTGCCCCATTTTGCGATAACAGGCTGTTTCAGCAAAGCGGGAACTGGCGCGGGTTTTCACGGGTCATACTCGGGTAAAGCGGCAATGTCTTGCTGATCTGGAGGCCCTCATGCAGCGTCATCTTTCGCGTTGGCTGGTAATTTTCGGGTGTGTTTTGGCCTTGGGCGCGGGCCTTGCGCGGGCGCAGACGGCGGCCCAGGTGCAATCCTGGAATTCGCCCAACAACGGCCCGTGGCGCACCATCTCCGAAGGAGCCGACAGCAAACTGATGCTCGAAGGCCACGACGCCGTGGCTTATTTCACGCAAAACAAGGCGGTCAAGGGCGACCCGGCTATCAAGCTGGAGCATCTGGGCGTGACTTACCGCTTCGCCAGCGAAGCCAACAAGGCGCTCTTTGCGGCGACACCCGAGAAATACATGCCGCAGTTTGGCGGCTTCTGTTCCAACGGCATTGACTACGCCGTGCCCTGGGGCGGCGGCGGCTCCGAGAACACCTGGCGCATCTACAAGGGCAAGCTGTATGTCTTTGGCGGCCAAAGTTCGCGCGACGAGTTCGAGATGGACACGGTGCAAAACCTCGACCGCGCGCACCAGCTCTGGAACGCCGAGGTGGCCGGCTCCAACGCCTGGATCACCCGCTACAAACGCCTGGTTTTCCGCGTGCCGCACTACAAAAACGGCTCCCAACTCGCTGGCGAATACGCGGCCAAGCTGGATTCCAAAACCCTGCCGGTGATGCCAGGCGCGCCGCAGGTGGTGCCGCAGCAATAAGCGCGGCGCTCTTCGATCTATGGCCGCATCTGCGCGATGGTGCCCCACTCGTTGGGGCCGATGCGTGCCACGATCACCTTCGGGTTCGTTGGGTCCAGTACCACGGTGTGGCCCTCCTGGATCTGAAAACTGGTGGCCAGCCAGAAGATGCCGCCGTGCGCCATCATGAAGTGGTTTTTGCCGGCTGCGGGGCGCTGTGCCAAAAACGACTGCACACGGCCCTTGATGCTCGGGTCGATGCCGAAATCGCCTTCGCCGCTCAGGCTTTGCGTGGCCTCGGCACCGTCGACAAAAAACACGGCTGACTGGGTGGCGCGGCAATAACGGCTGCTCCAGGCCTTGTCGATCGGCAGGCGTGCCAGGCGGAACTGCTCGCCCGCGACCTTCATTTCGGCGCGGCCTTCATCAGAGAGTTGCCGCTGCGTCTCGCACTTGGCCAGGTCAAAGGTGCCGGCCTTGCGGTTCTCGCGTTCCCGCTCGAGCTGGTCGTATTGCGTGCGGCCATGGCGCAGGTAAATGATGTAGCCGCCTTTGGCCAGCGTCTCGGCGATGGCTTTGGGGCCGCTCACCAGCGGCTCGGGGTTGGTCGCAGGCGGTGGTGGCGAAAAATTCACCTGCTGCTGGAACGACACATTGCCTTGGGTGGCGCACCCAGCCAAAAGCGCCATGGCGGAAAATAAAATGACTAGTTGTTTCATAAAAGTTTTTCTCAATATAAGTCTCAAATTCATTTAATATTTTGCTATTGTTTTATTATTAAAATAGATGTAATTTTAATCAAAATTATAGTTTTTAATTGATATAAAACGATACTTAACCGGCCTTCTGGTCAAGGGAACGAAACGACCTTCTGGTCGATGGCCCCAAACACCGACAAACCGTCGCGCCCTTTGGCTTCAATGCGGATGGTGTCGCCAAACTTCATGTAGTCCGTCTTCGGTTCGCCGTCCAGAATCGTCTCGATGGCGCGTTTTTCGGCGATGCAGCTGTAACCTTTGGGCCAGTCTTTTTTGCCGTCCACTTCCACGCCTTTGTTGCTCACGGTGCCGCTGCCAATGATGCTGCCGGCGCGCACGTTGCGGGTTTTGCAGACGTGGGCGATGAGCTGGCCGAAGTGGAAGGTCATGTCGGTGGCGGCGTCGCACAATCCGACCGTGCGGCCATTCCACTGGCTTTGCACGGTGACGCTGAGGCGCCCACCATTCCAGGCGCTGGTTGCCCCATTGCCGTCTGGCCCCGCGAATTCATCCAGCGTCACCGCGACGGGGCTGAACGCCGTGGCCGGTTTGCTCTGCAGAAAGCCGAAGTTTTTCGCCAGTTCATCGGGCACCAGGTGACGCAGGCTCCAGTCGTTGGCGAGCATGACGAGGCGGATGCCGTCGAGCGCGCGCTCTGGCGAACATTGCATCGGCACGTCGCCGGTGATGCAGACCACTTCGGCCTCGAAATCGATGCCCCAGGCTTCCGAGGCAAAAGGCGCGTCCTGGCAGGGCCCCAGAAAGTCGTCGCTGCCGCCCTGGTACATCAAGGGCTCGGTGTAGTAATTGGCGGGCACCGGCGCGTGGC
>JANMMR010000315.1:0-9222 GCA_031373455.1 Rhodoferax sp. | reverse complement strand
CGCACAAACCGCGCCGCCTTGATGGCGCTTTTGATGTCGAGGCAACCGGCGAGCACCAACGGCTGGTTGGCCACGATGCCGATGGTCTGGCCGTCCATGCGGGCAAAACCGATGATGATGTTTTTCGCGTATTCGGGCTGGATCTCGAAAAAGTCGCCGTCGTCCACGGTTTTGACGATCAGCTCCTTCATGTCGTAGGGCTTGTTGGGGTTGTCGGGCACCAGCGTGTCCAGGCTCATCTCCATGCGGTCCAGCGGGTCGCCGCTTTTGCGCACCGGCGCTTTTTCGCGGTTGCTCAGAGGCAAGTAGTTGTAGAGGCGGCGCAGCATCAACAGCGCTTCTACGTCGTTTTCAAAGGCCAGATCGGCCACGCCGCTCTTGGTGGTGTGCGAAATGGCGCCACCCAGCTCTTCGGCAGTGACGTCTTCGTGGGTGACGGTCTTGACGACCTCGGGGCCGGTGACAAACATGTAAGACGAGTCTTTGACCATGAAGATGAAATCCGTCATGGCCGGCGAATACACGGCGCCGCCCGCGCAGGGGCCCATGATCATGCTGATCTGCGGAATCACGCCGCTGGCCATCACATTGCGCTGGAACACGTCGGCATAACCACCGAGCGAGGCCACGCCCTCCTGGATGCGCGCGCCACCCGAGTCGTTCAGGCCGATCACCGGCGCGCCAACCTTCATGGCCTGGTCCATCACCTTGCAGATTTTTTCGGCATGCGCCTCAGACAAAGCGCCGCCAAACACGGTGAAGTCCTGGCTGAAGACAAACACCAGGCGGCCGTTGATCATGCCGTAGCCGGTGACCACGCCGTCGCCCGGCACCTTCTGCTGCTCCATGCCGAAGTCGACGCAGCGGTGCTCGACAAACATGTCCCACTCTTCAAACGTGCCTTCGTCCAGCAGCAATTCGAGCCGCTCGCGCGCCGTGAGTTTGCCTTTTTTATGCTGCGCGGCGATGCGTTTTTCGCCACCGCCCTGGCGTGCCAGTTCGCGTTTGGCTTCGAGTTGTTCCAGTATATCGTTCATAATATATTTTATATAAATTATTGTTTAAATAATAGTCTGTATTAATACTTTTTTAATAGCAAACTATCCATTAAATTCGTGACTTGACAGCAATTTTTTTGCTGCTGTTGATGGCGCAATAAGTCCTTTAAGTACGGCTTCGGTCGCCCCTGGCAGCTGATCCCGCACGAGCGGGTGCGCGCGGAAGGATTGCTTGAGTCCGGCATCGATGCGCTCCCACATCCAGGCCAGGGCCTGCGTTTGCCGGCGTGCGGCCAATTGCCCACTCGCCACTTGCAGCGCGCGAAAAGACTGCACCGCTGACCAAAACGTGTCGATACCCTGCCCCATCAGCGCGCTGAGCTGGATCACCTGGGGCCGCCACACCTGCTCCGTGTGCGGATCATGCGCCGGATTGCCGTGCAGCCCCAAAAGCCGCAACGACGAGAGGATCATTGCCTCGGCGCGCGTGGCCGCGTCCGGGTCAATATCGGCCTTGTTGACCACGACCAAATCCGCCAGTTCCATCACGCCTTTTTTGATCGCCTGCAGGTCGTCGCCCGCATTGGGCAACTGCATCAGCACAAACATGTCGGTCATGTTGGCCACCGCCGTCTCGCTCTGGCCCACGCCCACGGTTTCGACGATCACGAGGTCATAACCCGCCGCTTCACACACCAGCATCGCCTCGCGCGTCTTCTCGGCCACGCCGCCCAGCGTGCCGCTGCTCGGGCTAGGGCGGATGTAGGCTTTCTCGTGCACGCTGAGTTTTTCCATGCGCGTTTTGTCGCCCAGGATCGAGCCGCCCGAGACGGTGGAGGAAGGGTCTACCGTCAACACCGCCACGCGATGCCCTTGTTCAATCAAATAAAGCCCGAGCACTTCGATGAAGGTCGATTTGCCGACGCCCGGCACGCCGCTGATGCCGAGGCGAAACGATTTGCCAGTGTGGGGCAGCAAGGCCGTCAACAGCTCATCCGCCTGCGCGCGGTGGTCCGCCCGCGTCGATTCCAAAAGCGTGATGGCTTTGGCGATGGCACGGCGCTGGGCGGTGCCTGCACCCCCGCGCAAGTCCACCAGCAATGCCGCAAGGTTCACCCCAACGCCTTTTTGATCTGCGCCAGAACGTCCTTCGCACTCACCGGAATCGGCGTGCCCGGGCCGTAAATGCCTTTCACCCCCGCCGCGTACAGAAAGTCGTAATCCTGCTTGGGCACGACGCCGCCCACGAACACGATGATGTCATTCGCACCCTGCTTCTTCAGCTCGGCAATGATGGCGGGCACCAGGGTTTTGTGACCGGCTGCGAGGGTGGAGACACCCACCGCGTGCACATCGTTTTCGATCGCCTGGCGCGCGCATTCTTCGGGTGTTTGAAAAAGCGGGCCAATGTCGACGTCAAAACCCAGATCGGCAAATGCCGTGGCCACCACTTTGGAGCCGCGGTCGTGGCCGTCTTGACCTAATTTGGCGATCATCACACGCGGGCGGCGGCCTTGCGCCTGGGCAAATTGGGCGATGTCGGTTTTGATGGCGTTCCAGTAGTCCATGGTGTCGGCATGTGTGGCGTCTGCATCGTAAGCCGCAGCGTACACGCCTGTGACCTTGTGGGTGTCTGCGCGGTGGCGGCCAAACGCTTTCTCCAGCGCGTCGCTGACTTCGCCCACGGTGCCGCGCAGGCGGATCGCCTTGACGGTCAGGTCGAGCAGGTTGCCCATGCCACCGGCGGCATCGCCAGGCACAGTGGATTCTGCGGCTTGCGAGAGCGCCAGCAGCGCCTGCTGGACCAGCGCGCTGTCGCGTTCGGCACGGACTTTCTTCAAGAGCGCGATCTGCCCGTCGCGCACGGCCACGTTGTCGATGTCGCGCGCTTCGATGGCGTCTTCGGTTTTGAGCTTGTATTTGTTGACGCCGACAATCACGTCTTTGCCACTGTCAATGCGCGCCTGTTTCTCAGCCGCTGCCGCTTCAATTTTGAGCTTGGCCCAGCCGCTGTCCACCGCTTTGACCATGCCGCCCATGGCTTCAACTTCTTCAATGATCTTCCACGCGGCATCCGCCATGTCTTGCGTGAGTTTCTCCATCATGTAGCTGCCGGCCCAGGGGTCGATCACGTTCGTGATGTGGGTTTCTTCCTGGATGATGAGTTGCGTGTTTCTTGCAATGCGGGAAGAAAACTCGGTGGGCAGTGCAATCGCCTCGTCAAAGCTGTTGGTGTGCAAGGATTGCGTGCCGCCAAACACCGCCGCCATCGCTTCGACGGTGGTGCGAACGATGTTGTTGTAGGGATCCTGCTCGGTGAGGCTCCAGCCGCTGGTCTGGCAGTGGGTGCGCAGCATCAAGCTCTTGGGGCTCTTGGCGTTGAAGCCGGTCATGATGCGGTGCCACAACACGCGGGCGGCGCGCATCTTGGCCACTTCAAGGTTGAAGTTCATGCCGATGGCCCAGAAAAAGCTCAAGCGGCCGGCAAAGGCGTCGACGTCCATGCCTTTGTTGATGGCGGTCTTCACGTACTCCTTGCCGTCGGCCAGGGTGAAGGCCAATTCAAGCGCCTGGTTGGCGCCGGCTTCCTGCATGTGGTAACCGCTGATGGAGATCGAGTTGAACTTCGGCATGTTTTTCGCCGTGTACTCGATGATGTCGCCAATGATGCGCATCGACGCCGCAGGCGGGTAGATGTAGGTGTTTCGCACCATGAACTCTTTGAGAATGTCGTTCTGGATGGTGCCGCTCAAATCCGCCTGCGCCACGCCTTGCTCTTCGGCTGCCACGATGTACCCGGCCAGCACTGGCAGCACGGCGCCGTTCATGGTCATGCTCACACTCACTTTGTCCAGCGGGATCTGGTCAAAGAGGATCTTCATGTCTTCCACCGAATCGATTGCCACGCCGGCCTTGCCGACGTCGCCCGTCACACGCGGGTGATCCGAGTCGTAACCGCGGTGTGTCGCCAAATCAAACGCCACTGACACGCCCTGCCCGCCACCGGCCAGCGCCCGGCGGTAAAAGGCATTGGACTCCTGCGCCGTGGAAAACCCGGCGTATTGGCGGATGGTCCACGGCCGCACCGCGTACATGGTGGCCTGCGGGCCGCGCAGGTAGGGCGCAAAACCCGGGAGCGAGCCGGTGTGGGGCAAATCGGCCGTGTCTTGAGCGGTGTACAGCGCCTTGACGGTGATGCCGTCTGGCGTGTGCCAGTTCAGCGCGTCGAGGTTGCCACCGGGTGCAGATTTGGCGGCGGCTTTTTCCCAGGCGGCGAGCTGGGAATTGGCGGAATCTGTGGAATCCGTGGAATTGACTTTGGGGATGCTCATCCCGCCATTTTAACCGGAAATCCAGTTTGTAATTATAAATGCAGAATTCAGTTTGGTGTAAACTTTGGGCAGCAAGAACCTGCCCATGAACGCCCGCTCCGCACCCGAAACCGCCGCTTTGTCCAACCGGCTCAAGCCCCGCGCCCTTTACGAAGACGTGGCCGAGTTGCTGCGCCAGCGCATTTTCAGCCGCGACCTGGAAACCGGCAGCTGGATCGACGAGCTCAAAATTGCCAAAGATTACGGCATCAGCCGCACGCCCTTGCGCGAGGCCTTGAAGGTGCTGGCGGCCGAAGGCCTGGTGACGATGAAAGTGCGCCGTGGCGCCTACGTGACCGAAGTGTCCGAGCAAGACCTCACCGAGGTTTACCACCTGCTCTCACTGCTGGAGTCAGATGCCGCCGGTGTGGTGGCCGCGCACGCGAGCGAGGCCCAGCTGGGCGAGCTGAAAAACATCCACGAACAGCTCGAAGCCACGGTGCGCAAAGGCAAAACCGACCGCGAAAAATTCTTCGAGGTCAACGAGCGTTTTCACATGACGCTGCTGGCCATTGCCAACAACCGCTGGCGCGACCAGATGGTGGCCGACCTGCGCAAAGTGATGAAGCTCAACCGCCACCACTCGCTCTTCAAGACCGGCCGCGTAGAGGATTCTCTGGCCGAGCACCGCGCCATCATGGCGGCGCTGGCTGCACGTGACGCGGCGGCTGCCACATTGCGGATGAAAGAACATTTCCAGAACGGGCTGGAAGCGGCATTCTGATTTTTGGGGTCTCGAAAATTTAAATACCCAATTTGGGTATTTAATGGTCAAAAATCTTTTTGAATATCAATTATTACTAGATTTATTTATATAATTTAAGCATTTTTAATGCTTTATTAATAGCAATAAATCCAATGAATTCGTGACTTTATAGGCGAAATTATTACTTATTCAAGCATCCAATAAGATACTTCGGAAATTGCTCTCAACTTGAATCTCAGTTTAAAGAGTCATTCAACCCGTCGCGGCACGCCATTCCGGCCTGTGCCACCAAGGCTGCCGCCCGCCTCAACGGGGCAACATGATCGCCCCGTGAGATCGGCAAATAAAGTTAAGCCGTAGCCGCCACCGCCACCGGCGCTGGCGGGTTGAACACCGCCTTGGTCTCCAGAAACTCTTCAAAGCCCAGGGCGCCCCACTCGCGGCCGTTGGCGGATTGTTTGTAGCCGCCGAAGGGCGCGGCGTTGTCGCCACCGGCGCCGTTCAGGTGCACGTTGCCGGTGCGCAGGCGCGCGGCGATCTGCCCGGCCGCTTCCGGCGTGGCGGCATACACATAGCCTGAGAGACCGTAAGGCGTGTCGTTGGCGATGGCCACGGCTTCGTCCACACCGCCGCTGTAGGGCAACATGCACAACACCGGCCCGAAGATCTCTTGCCGGGCGATGTCCATCTGGTTGTTCACGTTGCTGAAGATTGTGGGTTTGGCAAAAAAGCCGGCGGTGATGCCGTCTGGCCGGCCTGCACCACCCGCCACCACTTTGGCGCCTTCGGCCACGCCGCGCTCGATCATCTTCTGCACACGGCCATACTGCGCGCCGTTGGCCAGCGGGCCCATGGTGGTCTCGGGCGCGGTGGGGTCGCCCACCTTGATTTTCGCCACAGCTGCAGCGGCAATCGCCTCGGCCTCGGCCAGTTTGCCGGCGGGCACCAACATGCGGCTGGGCGCGTTGCAGCTTTGGCCGGTGTTGGTCATCATGCTCATTACGCCGTGTTTCACGGCAGCGGCCAGGTCGGCGTCGTCGGTGATGATATTGGCGGATTTGCCGCCCAGCTCCAGCGACACGCGCTTGATGGTTTCGGCCGCTGCCTTTTGCACCAGAATGCCGGCGCGGGTCGAGCCGGTGAAGGAGACCATGTCCACCTCGGGGTGTGACGACAAGGCGGCGCCCACGCCCGGACCGTCGCCGTCCACCAGGTTGAACACGCCCGGTGGCACACCGGCTTCGTGCAGGATTTCAGCCAGGATATGGGCGCTCAACGGCGCGAGTTCGCTGGGTTTCAAGACCATGGTGCAGCCGGTGGCCAAGGCCGGCGCGACTTTGCAGGTCATCTGGTTCATCGGCCAGTTCCACGGCGTGATCAGCGCACACACGCCCACGGGCTCACGCACAATTTTGGTGGTTTTCTGCATGCGTTCGAATTCAAAGTCGGCCAGCACCTTCGCGGCCACGATGAAATGGCCCAGGCCCGCTGGCGCCTGGGCGCGGGTGGCCAGGCCCGCCAGCGGCGCGCCCATCTCTTGCGAAATGGCAGCGGCCACATCGTTCATGCGCCTTTTGTAGACCGCGATAATTGACTGCAGCAACTCGCCGCGTTGCGCCACTGTGGTTTGAGAAAAACTGGCAAAGGCTTTGCGCGCCGCTTTCACGGCGCGGTCGGCGTCGGCCGCCGAACCAATGGAAATGGTACCCACGGCCTTCTCGGTGGCCGGGTTGATCACCGGCATGGGGTTGGCAACGAGAGGCGCTACCCAAGCGCCGTCGATGTAAAACTGGGTGGTGTCAGACATGGTGTTTTCCTCAGGAGATGGATTCAAGTTCGTTGATGGGACGGCCGCAATTTTGCATGAGTTCGGCGGGTGCCTCGTGGGCGATCGCCATCACGGCGTGCGGCGCCAAAGACTTCAGCCTGTGGTCGCTCCACACCTGGCGCCAGCGCCGGCTGCCCGGCAGGCCGTGGCGCAGGCCCAGCATGTGGCGTGCAATGACACTCCAGGGTGTGCCGTACAAAGCCACCTCGCGGGCCATGTAGTCGCACATCCGCGACTCAATCTGCTCACGGCTCAACGCCGAGTCGCCCGCTGCGAAAAACGCCGCGTCCCAGGAGGCCAGCCACCAGGGGTTGTGGTAGGCCTCGCGGCCGAGCATCACACCGTCAAGCTGCCGCAACTCTTCGATGATTTGTGCCGACGTGGTGATGCCGCCGTTGATGACAATGTTGAGCTGCGGAAAGTCCTTCTTGAGCCGGTGAACGACTTCATACCGCAGCGGCGGCACTTCGCGGTTGGCCTTGGGCGAGAGCCCCTTGAGCCAGGCGTTGCGGGCGTGCACGATGAACGTGCTGCATCCCGCCTCGGCCACCGTGCCGACAAAATCGCGCACAAACGCGTAACTTTCGGGGGTGTTTTCAGTTTTGTCGATGCCAATGCGGTGTTTCACCGTGACTGGCGTTTAGGCCGGGTCAAGCACATCCACCATTGCTTTGATGCAATCGGCCACGAGTTTCGGTTCGGCCATCAGGCAGGCGCCAAATGAGCCGCGCTGGACGCGGGGGGACGGGCAGCCGCAATTCAGGTTGATTTCGTTATAGCCCCATTGCTCACCCAGTTTGGCGCATTGGGCCAGGTCAGCCGGCTCGCTGCCGCCCAGTTGAAGCGCCACCGGGTGCTCTTCGACGTTGAAATCCAGATGCCTTGGAACGTCGCCATGCAGCAATGCGCCGGTGGTGACCATTTCGGTGTACAGCAAGGCGTTTTGGGAGAGCAGGCGGTGGAAATACCGGCAGTGGCGGTCGGTCCAGTCCATCATGGGGGCGACGCTGAGCCGCCATGGGTTGGATTTGAACTCGGAAAGGGTGGCGACCATGGGTGGATTATCCCCGTTGCCCTGGGACCATTGCCGGGCCGCTTGCATCAATAAAAAACCCCGCCGAAGCGGGGTTTTGCCCAGACCAGAGTAATCCGGCTGAAGAAGTAAACGGGCTTTACGACTGAATTGTCGAACGAACCAACGCCTATTAACAGGCGCCGCCGCCCGCTTTGACCCGTGCCACAATTTCGGTGGCACCCACGCAAAAACTGTGGTCTGAGCCAACTACCCCCGTACCGTGGACCGTATAGATGTAACTGCCACCACCTGCGTTGTAGGAGTGGGTGATGGTTGCGTTGCCAGCGCCAGTACCATTGACCGTCCAGGTTCCCACGGTTTCAGAAGGATCAACCGCATGACCCGGGCCGCGCTTGAAGTCAATCAGGGCACCGGTGGTACTGGTCGACGTGCCAACATGAAGCTCTTGCCATGTCATGGTTGGAACAGTGACGTTTGGTACACAAACCGTGTTGCCACCGACCAGAGCGCTGATTTGCGCAGCGCTGAGCCGGGTTGGATTCGTGCATGCGGCAATGGCCTGCCCACCCAAACTCACCAAAGTCAGCCCTGCACTCACGGCCAGCAACAATTTTTTCATAGGTTTCTCCAAAATGGGGGAAATTCAACACCGGTCAGGCCGAGCCCCTCCGCCAGGCAACCGATGCACTTCAGAATGTTACGCAATTTTAGTGCCATGCGAATAAAACTGATATGAATCAACGACCTGCGTCGCCCATTTCACCTCGTCGCAGGGTTTTTGTAAAAAATCCCGACAGTCTAAAAATCCCTGCGCTGGCGCGATTGGGAAACCTACCGCACCACAACCCGGTCGCCACCCTTGGCCTTCGCCTCATCTTTACCCGCGATCGCGGCGCCGGTCAGGTTAGCGCCACCATCCTTTGCGGTTGACGCAGCCACCCCAATACTCACCGTCATCCCCCGGTGCCGCCAGCGGATGGCTTTAACCGAACTGCGCACGCGCTCAGCCACGATCTGGGCACCCTCAACGGTCGTATCCGGCAACACAACAGCAAATTCGTCATTTTCGTAACGCACCACATAGTCGTAGGCGCGCGCATGTGCCTTGAGCGCTTGCGCCACCTGTTGCAAGACCTCGTCTCCGCCGTGCCGGCCAAACTCGTCGTTGTAGGCATGGAGCCTGTCCACGTCAACCATCAACAGCGCCAGCGGCGCCTGTGTGCGGCCCGTACGGGCGGACTGCTGGTTCATGATGCGTTCAAACGCGGTGCGGTTTTTCAGAC
>JANMMR010000273.1:0-2194 GCA_031373455.1 Rhodoferax sp. | reverse complement strand
GTCCTTCGCTGGCTCTGGTGGTTTGTCATGTTTGGCCAAATCTTCCAGCATGCCCAACACGCGCTTCGTGCAACCTTCACGAATCGCTTTTACGTCGCGGCTTTCCTGCAGGAGCTCGCGGCTCACGTTCAGCGGCAAATCAGCCGAATCAACCACTCCTTTGACAAAACGCAGGTAGGTGGGCAGCAGCGCTTCGGCGTCGTCCATGATGAAGACACGTTTCACGTAGAGCTTGATGCCGGCCTTGGTGTCGCGGTTGTACAGGTCAAACGGCGCTTTGCCGGGGATGTACAGCAACTGCGTGTATTCGGTGCTGCCTTCCACGCGGTTGTGGGTGTGGGCGAGCGGTGCTTCAAAGTCGTGGCTGATGGCTTTGTAGAACTCGTCGTACTGCTCGGGCGTGATGTCTTTCTTGGGCCGCGTCCAGATGGCGCTGGCTTTGTTCACCGTTTCCCATTCGCCGGTCTTGACCATGCCGCCAGGCTGACGGCCTGATTTGGGGTTTTCGGCGTCGTCCTTCGGGTCGATCAGGTCGCCGTCTTTCCACTCTTCCTTTTCCATCAAGATCGGCAGGCTGATGTGGTCGGAATACTTGTTGATGATGCCTTTGACTTTCCACTGGCTGGTGTAGTCGTCTGCCACGTCGTCGCGCAGGTGCAGGATGACGCTGGTACCGCGTTCAGCGCGCGCTATGGTTTCCACTTCGAACGCGCCACCACCACTCGCTCCCCCGTCGCTGACCCAGCGCACGCCTTCGGCAGGGCTGAGCCCGGCGCGGCGGGATTCCACGGTGATCTTGTCGGCCACGATGAAACCCGAATAGAAACCCACGCCGAACTGGCCGATGAGTTGGGAGTCTGACTTTTGATCGCCGCTCAACTTCGACACAAACTCCTTGGTGCCGCTCTTGGCAATCGTGCCCAGGTTGTCAATGGCTTCCTGCTCCGAGAGGCCAATGCCGGTGTCGGTGATGGTCAGCGTTTTGGCAGTCTTGTCGAACGAGACACGCACTTCCAGATTGGGCTGGTCTTCATACAAGCCAGTGTTGTTGATGGCTTCGTAGCGCAGCTTGTCACAGGCGTCAGAGGCGTTGGAGATCAACTCGCGCAGGAAAATTTCCTTGTTGGAATACAAAGAATGGGTGACGAGGTGCAGCAGTTGCGCGACTTCGGCCTGGAAATTGAGGGTTTGTTTGGTCATGGGATTTGGAAAACGAAGAACTGCCGAGGCAGAACAATTGGCTGACCACACTTGACGGCGTGGGCGGCCCGGACAACCCTCAATTATGGGCGAAAAGCTGCCGTTTCAAGGGGCTTGCGCTTTGTGCCTGGGATCGGATAGGGGGTGCGGCACTGGACCGGACGCGGAACAAGGCGAATCAATTGCGCTACTAAAAAGATAGCAATAAAATGATGATTTACGTGACTTGGAGCCCTTTTTTCATCACAAAAGTTAAAATTTGAAGCAATTTGACAAAACAATTAACACCCATGTTAATTGTTGCAAAACTGCGATCCCGGCGGTCGCACAGGCCGCACACCACGGCGAGCATGGAGCGCTTGGTGGCACTCGGAACGCGCCCAGCGCCAAGGCGGCTACAACGGATGCGGGTGCGGTGTGAGCGTCGAGAGCGGCAAATCGCTGATTTCTGCCAGCAGGCGGGCCAGCTGCAAACCGGCGGCCTGCAGCAGTGCTCGGCCTTTTTCCGGTGTCGCGGCGGCAGCGTCGCCGGCGGCGCCGTGCGGGTTGTAGTCCTGCATCTGCCAGCCCAGTTTGGCTGATGTGCCATTGCCCAGAATCGGGTATCGGGCCGCGCGATCCTGTGAGGTGGATCTGAAATTTTGCGCCTGCGCCATGTCCACCCGATCAGGCTGCAAGGCGAGCATCATCGAGGTTTCCATGTCACCGGCGTGAATGCCAAAACGGTGCTCCTCGGGGGGAAAGAGTTTCATCACGGCGTCTCCCAAAGGCAAGGTGTACCAGTTGGTGGAATAGACGATCAGGTCATGCGCCGTGCGCAAATCCCGTGCCACGATGTCCATCACGCTGACCTGGCCGCCGTGGGAATTGAGCAGCACCAGTTTTTTGATGCCGGCGCGGGCCACACAGGCTCCCAGCTCCATCCAGACGTTCATCAGCGTCTGTGCCGACAGGGTGAGCGTGCCGGGAAAACGGATGTGCTCGTTGCTTTTGC
>JANMMR010000259.1:0-7032 GCA_031373455.1 Rhodoferax sp. | reverse complement strand
GGGTCGGCCAGGGCGGCCTGGCGGGTTTCTTCAAGGTTCAGGTCGAGCACGGTGCGGGCATTGCCACCGGCTGCGCGTGCCACCAGGGCGCTGCTGCGTGGGCCTTCGAGTTTGGCGGCACCGGTGACTTCGTCGTCTTCTTCTTCCTTGGCCGTCAGTTCCTCCAGGTACGCCGAGTGCCGCGGGCCCTGCAGCAAAACCACCGGGTGCCGGGCCAGCGCTTCCTTGACGCGGGCGGCAATCGGGCGGGTTTCAAGGTTGGGGACCGGCTGGCGGATGGTGGGCATGGCGGAATCTCCTGATGGACAATTGCACGGGCGAAACTAATTTCTCGTGCAACGTGGAATTTACCACAATTTAAACAATCAGGAGGGCAGAAATTACTATCAGATCAAGAGTGAAACAGGCTTAATTCATGTGACTTGATACAGCTGAATCACCACCATGGTCAAGTGGTTAAAGTTTTTTGAAGAACCACCAGCCGCAAGGCGTGCCGTTTTAACCAGGGCAGCCGCGGCCTCAGCTGGGGCTTTGCATGCGCGAGAGCGTGTGCAGGCCAAAAACGCCGATCACGATGAAGCTGATGCACACCAGCTTGAGCGCCGTGGCCGGTTCGCGGAAATACAAAATGCCGATCGCGGCGGTTGCCACCGTGCCCACACCCGACCACACCGCGTAGGTGATGCTAATGTCGAGGGTCTTGGTGGCGAAGGTGTTGCAGGTGAAGGCCACCGCATAACAGCTGAACATCAGGATCGCCGGCGTGGTTTGCGTGAAGCCGTGCGCGAGTTTCATGCAGGTCGTGCCGGCCACTTCGAAGATGATGGCGACCCACAGCAGGCCCCATGCCTGGGGCAGGGTTGGGGTGAAAGAATGTAAGAGGTTGATCAAGGTCGGCGACTCAAAGGGGCACACTGCGGGGCACACAGCGCGGTCCGGGCAGAGCATAGCAGCCCGCAATCGGGTTGCCAGTCAGCCAGGGGATGAAGGGCATTGGGGCAAATGGGGCAATGGATAACCAACAAAGCCAGGAATAACGCCAGGAATAAAGCCAGGAATAGGTCGATGGACACCAGCAGTTCTTACAACCAGGAGTCGATTCGCAAATACCGCGCCAAAGCTGGCGGGTACGACGCGTCGGCCGAGTTCACCATGCCCTTGCGCCGGCGTGCCATCGCGCTGTTGCAGCTCAAACCCGGCGACGTGGTGCTGGACGTGGGCGCCGGCACCGGCTTGAGTTATGGCCTGTTGCGGGAGGCGGTCGGCCCCGGCGGGCAGGTGATGGCCTTTGAGCAAAGCCCCGAGATGTTTGCGCAGGCCCAGGCACGTTGCGCACGGGAGGCCTGGCCCAACGTTTGGCAGGTGTGCGCGGCGGCTGAGGCGGTGCAATTGCCGCAAACCGTGGATGCGGTTTTGTTCAACTACACCCACGACATCACCCGTTCGCCAGAAGCTGTCGCCAACATCCTGCGCCAATGCAAACCGGGCGCGCGGGTGGCCATGGCGGGCATGAAATTCTTTCCCTGGTGGACGGGGCCTCTGAACCTGCTGGCTTGGGCCAAAAACCGGCCGTACAACGCCCACGCGGCCGATTTATGGGCGCCCTGGGACATCGTTGCAACTTATTGCAGCCGGTTTGAGCGCCAATCGACACAATGGGGCATGGGTTATCTCGCACAGGGAGCACTACAAGGTGCAGTGAAAGGCGGCACGGCATGAATTCACATCAACACCATGCGTTGGTGACAGCGCAGCCCCGGCTTTCAGCGGCGCCACCGCCTTCAACGCTGCCACAGGCGTCGAACCTGGCGGCGCGTTTCGCCCAGCTGCGCGCGCAAACCGAAGCGCTGGCGCGGCCGCTCTCGGCTGAAGACTGCCAGGCCCAGTCCATGGCAGACGCCAGCCCGGTCAAGTGGCATCTGGCGCATGTCACCTGGTTTTTCGAGGTGTTCATCCTTGAGCGCTTCGAACCCGGCTTCCAGCCCTACAACGCGGATTTCCGCGTGTTGTTCAACAGTTATTACAACGGCGTGGGCGACAAACACCCGCGGCCGCAGCGTGGCCTGTTGACGCGCCCGTCTCTCGCAGAAGTAATGGCCTGGCGCGCAGCGGTTGATTTGCGCGTCGCCAAATTGCTGGCCAGCCCATCCAGCCTCGAAATGCTCACCCTGGTCGAGCTCGGCCTGCACCACGAACAGCAACACCAGGAGCTGCTGCTGACCGATGTGAAACACCTCTTGTCGCAGAACCCGGCCCAACCGGTCTACGCCCCGGCCTGGCCGCTGGCCAGTGTGGCGCCCAGCCGCGCTGCCTGGCTCGGTTTTGATGGCGGGCTGCAAAGCCTCGGTCACCACGGTGGCGGTTTCCATTTCGACAACGAAGGTCCACGCCACCCGCACTTCTTGCGGCCTTATGCGCTCCTGAACCGGCTGGTCACACACGGCGAATGGTTGGGGTTTGTGAACGGCGGTGGCTACCAAAACCCGCGCTGGTGGCTGGCCGCCGGGTGGGACTGGGTGCAGGCCAACCGCATCACTGCTCCGCTGTATTGGCGCAGAGAGGCAGGCCGGGGCGACGCAGCAGCCTGGTCCAGCTTCACCCTGCATGGCCGTGTGCCGCTGGACGACCACACGCCCATTACCCACATCAGCCTGTACGAGGCCGACGCCTACGCGCGCTGGCTCGGCGAGACGTGCGCCGACTTCAAAGGTGCCCGCCTGCCGACCGAGTTTGAATGGGAGGCCGCTGTGGCGCCCATGGCTGACACCGCGTTGGCCCGGGGCAATTTTCTCGAATCGCGCGCCCTGCACCCGATGCCGGTGGCGCGGGCCCAGGCTGGCCTGTTGCAGGCTCTGGGCGACGTCTGGGAATGGACGCAAAGCAGTTACAGCGGCTACCCCGGCTACCAGCCCTGGGCCGGCGCCGTGGGCGAATACAACGGCAAGTTCATGGCCAACCAGTACGTGCTGCGCGGCGGCTCCTGCGCCACACCGGCGGCGCACATCCGCGCGACTTACCGCAATTTCTTCCCGGCCGAGGCGCGTTGGCAGTTCACGGGCCTGCGGCTGGCGCGGGACGCATAAACAGCTCGGCGCACACACCGCGCAGCCAGCGGCTGGCCGCGTCGTGGTGGTAACGCGCGTGCCAATACTGCTTGACGGTGAAACCCGGAATCTCGAACGGGCAGGGCAGGGCGCGCAGGCCGCCGGCGCGCGCCAGGGTTTCGCCAATCTGGCGCGGCAGCGTGGCCACCAGGTCGTTGGTCGACAAAATTGCCGCCAGCCCGAGGAAACCCGGCAGTTCAAGCTGCACCCGGCGCTGGATATGCAGCGTTTTCACGGCTTCGTCCATCAAGTGGTAACCCGTGCCGGCACTGATGCCGATGTGGCTTTCCCGCTGGTAGGCGCCCAGGTTCCAGTGTTCGGGCGCGCCACTGTGCAGGCGCGGATGTTGAGCATTCACCAGGCAAATCCAGTCCTGCGCGAACAGGGTCTGCTGGTAAAACCCGGTGTCCAGCCCTGGCAGGTAACCCAGGCCCAGGTCGGCCTCGCCACTTTGCAATGAGGCGGCCAGGTTCGCGTCGATCCGGCTGGCGGCCAGGCTCACGCCGGGCGCGAGCGCCCGCACGTGGGCCAAAAGGCGCGGCAAAAGGGTGACATGGCTGGCGTCTGTCATGCAAATGGCGAAACGGCGCAGGGCGGTGGCCGGGTTGAATGCTTCGCTCGCCTCCGTCAGGCGGCGCAGGCCACCCAGCACCTCGCGCACCGTGGGCATGAGGTTTTCAGCGCGCGGCGTGGGCAACATGCCGTCTGCCGTGCGCACAAACAGCGGGTCGCCCAATTGGCTGCGCAGTTTGGCCAGCCAGATGCTCACCGTGGGCTGGCTTTGGCCCAGCGCTTCAGCGGCACGGGTGACACTTCGGGTGCTGTAGAGCTGGTCCAGCAGGCTCAAATGTTTGATGTCGAGCAAGTCGACGATTTTCTCCATGGGGTGATTTTCGGTTGCTGTATTAAATTTTGCAATGGTATTTATAAAATCCATTGCATAGACTGATACAGATGGGCGGATCTAAGATTCGCCCCGCGCGCCGGGTTGCCTGCCCACGATGTCCTCTCACGATGCGGGCGAACGACGTCTGCGACAACGACACCTTCGACTGGCCGCGAAAACTTTCAACACCTCAACAGGAGACCCGAGCATGACCCCCATTTTCAAGCGACTTGGTGCGGCAATGGCCCTCAGTGGCGCACAGGCCCTTGCGTTCGCGCAAGGTGCACCGGTCAACATCACTGGCCTGGCGGAGCTCTCGGGCTCGGGCGCCACCGCCGGCACCAACTACGACAACGGCGTGAAGCTGGCGGTATCGGAAATCAATGCAGCCGGCGGCATTTTGGGCCGCAAGATCAACTACACCACGTTTGACACACAAACCCAGCCGGGTGTGGCCAAAGCACTGGCAGCCAAGGCGGTCGACTCTGGTGTGCCGCTGGTGATCGGCCCGGTGTTCTCGGGCTCCATCCTGGTGAGCATGGCAGAAACCCGCCGCGCCGAGATTCCCAACATCATCGGCGGCGAGGCAGCTTCGATCACGCAGCAGGGCAACCCGTATGTGTTTCGCAGCTCGTTCACGCAGGTTTCGGCCATGCCCAAAGTTGTCAAGTACCTGACGGAAATCGTCAAGGCGCAAAGTGTGGCCATCATTTACGTCAACAACGACTTTGGCAAAGGCGGTCGTGACGTGATCACCAAGGCCTTTGACGCGGCGAAAGTCAAAGTGCTGGCCGATATTTCCACGGAAGCCGGGCAGGTTGATTTTTCTGCCGCCATCTTGAAGGCCAAACAGTCCAACGCCGATGCGTTGTTCATCTACACCAACGAAGAGGAATCGGCCCGCGCACTGAAAGAAGTGCGCAAACAGGGTTACGACAAACCGGTGGTGGGCGAAACCACGCTGGCCAATGACAAGGTGATCGAACTCGCGGGCGACGCGGCCAATGGTGTGGTGGCACACGTCGGCCTCACGCCGGATGCGCCCAACGCGCCAGTGCAGGCCTTCGCGCGCAACTATTTGGCCGCTTACAAGAGCAAGGCCGACCACAACGCCATGAAGGGTTACACCGGCATGCATGCGGCCAAGGCGATTTTTGACAAGATCGGCAAGATTGACGGCAAGGCCTTCGCCGCAGCCATGAAAGGGGCTTCAATTTCTGCCAAAGACTACCCCGGCGTGTTGTTTGACGTGAAATACGACGACAAGGGCGACCTCGACCGCGAGAGTTTCATCGTGAAGGTGGTGGCAGGCAAGGCGCAAGTGGTCGAGACGCTGCGGCCTTCCAAATGAGCCGCCGGAAACATTGTTGATGGACAAACCAGCATTTACCCATTGCCGCTACGAGGTGGATGGCGCGGTTTTGACGATCACGTTGAACCGCCCCGAGGTGCTCAACGCCCTGACACCCGAGGCGCATTTTGAGTTGGACGCCGCTTTCAACCACTTTCGCGACGACCCGGCCCTGCTCGTGGCCATCATCACCGGCGCGGGTGACAAGGCGTTTTGTGTGGGCACCGATCTGAAGGCATTGTCCGAAACCAACAACCACCAAAAGCCGCCCACCGGGTTTGCCGGCATCACCTCGCGCTTCGATCTGTTCAAGCCAGTGATCGCGGCGGTGAACGGCCTGTGTTTCGGCGGCGGCGCGGAAATTGTGGCGGCGTGTGACTTGGCCATCGCGGCCGACCACGCCGAGTTTGCCCTGCTGGAGCCGCGTGTGGGCCTGGCCGCCTTGGGCGGCGGCGCTTTGCAGCGGCTGGCGCGGCAGATGCCGATGAAAGACGCGATGAAGCTGGTTTTGACCGGCGCGCGCATCCGCGCACAGGAGGCAAAACGCATCAGCCTTGTCAACGAAGTGGTGCCTCGGGCTGAGCTGATAGCCGCCGCACGCGCGCTGGCGCAAACGATTTTGCTGAACGCGCCCTTGGCGGTGAAGGCCTCCAAACAGGTGATGCTGCAGAGCTTCAACGAGCCGGATTTGCAAGCCGCAATGCGGGCGCCCTACGAAGCCGCCGAACGCATGTTGGCCAGCCATGACGCCATCGAAGGCCCGCTGGCCTTTGCGCAGAAACGCAAGCCGGTGTGGACCGGGCGCTGAGCCAGCGTTGAAAATACGCGCAGGAGTTTGAATTGAAAATTTGTGTACTGGGCGCCGGCGCCCTGGGTTGCGCCATCGGCGGCACCCTGAGCGAAGCTGGCAACGAGGTCTGGCTGGTCAACCGCGACGCGCAACACGTGGCGGTGATGAACCGCGCGGGCTTGACGATGCGCACCGATGGCGTCGACCGCGTCGTCAAGGTTCGTGCAGCCACACATGCGAGCGGCGTCGATTTGTCGAGCGGCCCGGTGGAACTCGTCATCGTGCTGGTGAAGTCTTTCCACACACGCGAGGTGATCGAATCCGCTGCGTCCATCATCGGGCCGCAAACCGCCGTGTTGTCGCTGCAAAACGGCGTCGGGCACGAAGACGTTTTGGCCGCTGTGGTAGGCAGCGCCCACGTGCTGGCCGGCAAAACCTACGCCGGCGGCGTGTTGCTGGCGCCGGGCCACATCATCGCGGGCACGGCGGGCAAAGAAACCATCATTGGCGAATTGAGCGGCCAGCCCAGCGAACGCACGGCGCGCATCGCCCAAACCTTCAGCCAGGCGGGCCTGGCCACCACGGTGAGCCAGAACATCAGGGTAACGATTTGGGAAAAGCTGTTTGTCAACGTGGCCACGGGCGCGCTCTCCGGCATCACGCGGCTCACTTACGGCAATCTGTACCAAGTGCCCGAAGTGGAAGCCTGTGCCATTGCGGCGGTGGCGGAAGCCATGGCTGTGGCCAAAGCGGCGGGCATTGCCGTCACGACGACCGACCCGCGCGCGCCCTGGCTTAAAGCGGCGGTGGGCTTGCCGTTCGAGTTCAAGGCGTCGATGCTGCAAAGCCTGGAGGCGGGTTCGGTCACCGAGATCGATTACGTCAACGGTGCTGTCGTCGA
>JANMMR010000226.1:0-3560 GCA_031373455.1 Rhodoferax sp. | reverse complement strand
CAGCTGCAAAAACGCCTCAGCGCCCGCGAAACGGCCGCGCAAATCGTCTGGCTCGGGGTGGGCATTGGCCTGGTCACGTTCATCAGCCGGCTGGCGCACGGGCATTGAAACCATCGGCCTGAATTTCTTACCCATTCAACTTCAAGTTTTTACCCCATGTCCGAGTCCGATATCCAGGTTCGTCCCGCCAAGCCGGCCGACGCCAAAACCATCGCTGAAATCCACGTCGAATCCTGGGCCGCGGCCTATGCGGGCATCATCCCCGAAGACCACCTCAAGAGCCAGACCGTGGCCAAGCGCGAGGCCCTGTGGCTCGACGCCATCAAATACAGCGAGCCGCAGGTTTGGGTGGCGCTGGATGCCAACGCGATCGTCGGGTTTGTCGGATTTGACCGCTCGCGCGACGCCAAAAGCCGTGCCACCACCGGCGAGATCTGGGCCATGTACGCCGCGCCGGACTACTGGGGCGAGGGCGTTGGCCTGGCCCTGTGGGACGCCGCGCGCGAGGGCCTCATTGAAGAGGGCTGCAAGGACGTGACGCTGTGGGTGCTGTTGCGCAACGAGCGCGCGCTGCGGTTTTACGAGCTGGCGGGCTTCAAGCGCGAGATGAACACCGCCAAGACCGTGCCGATGGGTTCGGCCAAGGTGGAAGAAATACGCCTCAAGCGCAGCCTGGACTGAAGGCGCAAGCGGTTTGCTAAATAATTAACATGGATGTTAATTATTCAATGAAAAAACCGGATTTTTGCAAATTCCCGATGAAAATCGGCAATCAAGTCACATGAAATAACGATAGTTTGCTATATAAAACATAGCAATCGAATCGGTGGTGCAACCCCCGATGAAATCCGTGCCGGGAAGCTGGGCGCGATCCAGGGCGGTATCAAACGCCCCGCCGATGAATCAAGCCGACGCCTTGCTCGGAGCCTCTTCGCGCCGGATTTCCTCATTCAGGGCGTGCACGACACGATCAAACTCGCGTTCGAACTTCGGCATGGTCTCGCGGACCAGGCCGAGGTTGGACGAGCGCGCAGCGTTGTGGATGTCGGAACACAGCCGCGCCAACTCGGTGGCGCCCACGTTGCCGCTGCTGGACTTGAGGGCGTGTGAAGAGCGCTCAATTTCCGGCGCATTGCCTTCCTGCGTCGACTGCAACAGCTTGACCAGCAGCTTGGGCGACTCCACCAGGTACAGCTTCAACACCCGGCACAGGAGGTCGGGGTCATCGTCACTTTGGAGTTCGCGCAGTTGGGCGAGCAGTTGGCGGTCCAGCACGTCGGTCTCGGTGCCCAAGGGCGAGGGTACCGTGTCCAGTGCAGCCGGTTTTGACAAATCGGGCAGGGGCATCCAGAGCTCCAGCATCTCCTGCAGCTGCTTGCGGC
The DNA here is from genome assembly GCA_031373455.1 of Rhodoferax sp. GTDB lineage: Bacteria > Pseudomonadota > Gammaproteobacteria > Burkholderiales > Burkholderiaceae_C > JANYCG01. The sequence goes on along the minus strand of JANMMR010000226.1, from coordinate 2,178 downwards.
TCAGGGGTTTGGAGAGGTGGTCGTCCATGCCGGCGTTCAGGCAGTCTTGACGGTCTTGCGCCATCGCGTTGGCGGTGAGCGCGATGATCGGCACCCGCTTTTTACCGGTTGCCTGCTCGATTTTGCGGATCGCCATGGTGGCCTCGAAGCCGTCGAGCTCGGGCATGTGGCAGTCCATCAGGATGGCATCAAACCCGCCGAGCTTGAAGTCGGCCAGGGCTTCGCTGCCGTTGTTGGCCACCACCACCTCGTAACCCTGAATTTTCTGCAGCATGCCCAGGGCCACGGCCTGGTTGACGAGGTTGTCCTCCACCAGAAGGATCTTGCCGCGGCTGCCGGCCAGCGGCTCCTTGGCGATCTCGGCCACCACCTCGGCCAGTTGGGCGGCCTGGGGCCGATCGTTTGTGACAACATTCACCAGGCACTCGTACAGCTCCGACTGCCGCACCGGCTTGACCAGGCAGGCGTTGAGGCGCGCATCCTGCGCGGCCTTGACCGTGGCGTGGTTGCCCACGGGCGTCAACATCACCAGCCGCACCCCGGCAATCGCGGGCTGCGCCTTGATCACGCCGGCCAGTTCAAAGGTGTCGTTGCCGACAAACCCGAGGTCGATCAAGGCCAGGTCAAACGGCGCGTTGAGCGCGGCAGCGTTCAGCAGCAGCTCGATACCGTGTTCCGGCGTTTCGGCCACGCGCACGTGCATGCCCCAGTTGACGATCTGCGAATGCAGAATGCCGCGGCTCACGGAGCCGGACTCGATGATCAGGGTTTTGAGGCCGGTCAAGGTGCCCATGAGAATCGACGGTTCATGCGTCTGCATATCCACTTGCTGCTTGGCAAACTGGCAGGTGAACCAGAAGGTGGCGCCCGCGCCCAGCACCGACTCGACATGTAGTTCGCCGCCCATCATTTCCACCAGCTGCCTGCTGATGGCCAGGCCCAGGCCGGAGCCACCGTGTTTGCGGGTGGTGGAGCCGTCGGCCTGCGAGAACTCCTCGAAAATCCGGGCCTGCGCCTCCTGGCTGATGCCCTCGCCGGTGTCTGTCACGGCGAATCGCACAGTGACGGTTGTATCGGTTTGGGCTTCGCCCGCCAGGCTCACCACCACCGAGCCCTTGTGGGTGAACTTGATCGCGTTGCCCATCAGGTTGGTCAGGATCTGGCTCAAGCGAAGCGGGTCGCCCTTGACCAATGTTTCCAGATCGGCCGGAATGCGGCAAGCCAGCTCCAGGCCTTTGGCATGCGCGCGCTCGGCCAGCAGGTCAACCGTGTCTTCGAGCGACTTGCGCAGGTCGACATTGACATTCTCGAGTTCAAGTTTGCCGGCCTCGATTTTCGAGAAGTCCAGCACGTCGTTGATGATCGCCAGCAGGTTTTTGCCGGAGCTTTGCACGGTTTCCGCGTATTTGCGCTGCACGCTGGAGAGTCCGGTTTCCAGCAGCAGCTCGGTCATGCCCAGCACGCCGTTCATGGGTGTGCGGATTTCGTGGCTCATGCGCGCCAGGAACGAGCTCTTGGCGTGGTTGGCCGCTTCGGCCGCGCCGCGCGCCTGGCGCAGGGCCTCTTCGCCGCGTTTGCTTTGGGTCACGTCGCGCGCCACGGCAATCGTGCCAATGCATTCGTTTGCCTCGTTGACCAGCGGCGCCACGGCAACCTGCATGTCAATCTGCAGGCCCGATTCGGTCAATGCCTTGGTGTCGTAGGAGAAACGCTCGCCGGCTGCCAGGCGTTTCATGCGCGCCGCGTCTTCGGTCGCAGCAGAGGTGTCGAACTCAAGCCTGTGCCCCACCGCCTCGTTTTGGGAGTATCCGAGCATGGTCGTGGCGCCGGCGTTCCAGGTGGTGATGGAGCCAGCCAGGTCTTTGGTCCAGATGGCTTCGCTGGACTGCTCCACGATGGTCGCCAGCAGGCGGTTTTTGGATTCGCTGGTGCCCAGTGACGCCAACAGGCTTTCGGTGTTGTTGGCCATGTTGTTGAAGGCTTCGGCGGCCAGGCGCACTTCAGGGGCGCCATCGGGCGTGATGCGCACGGAGCGGTCGCCCTGGCTGAAGCGGTTGGCGCTTTCGGCCAGCATGCGCAAGGTGCCCAGATTGCCGCGGAAGATCAACCAGATGAACTGCAGCATCAGGAACAGCGTGGCGGCCACGATCTGCAGCTGCTTGACGAACTGTTTCCACA
>JANMMR010000205.1:0-4666 GCA_031373455.1 Rhodoferax sp. | reverse complement strand
CCCACGCTCCGCCGCGTCGCGGGTCGCTGCCCCCCGAGGGGGCTAATTCCCCTTGGGGCCGGCCCTGCGGGGAATTGCCGTTTTCGCCGTCCTATACCAAGGCTTCCAGCGCATCCATAAACAGCGCCGGCACGTCGCAGCCAGTCTGGTCGTGGATTTCCTGAAAACACGTCGGGCTGGTCACGTTGATCTCGGTCAGCGAGTCGCCAATGATGTCCAGCCCCACCAGCAGGAGGCCGCGCGCGAACACGATGGGCCCGAGCGCTTCGGCGAGTTCGCGGTCGCGCGCGCTCAGGGGCTGCGCCACGCCTTTGCCGCCCGCCGCCAGGTTGCTGCGCACTTCGCCCCCCTGCGGAATCCGCGCCAGGCAATACGGCACCGGTTGGCCGCCGATCACCAGCACGCGTTTGTCGCCTTCTGAAATGGCGGGCAGAAACTTCTGCACCATGATGGTCTCCAGACCGTCCTGGTTCAGGGTTTCCATGATCGCGCCCAGGTTCAGGCCGTCGTCCTTCACGCGGAAAATGCCCATGCCGCCCATGCCGTCCAGCGGCTTCAGGATGATGTCACGGTGCAACGCGTGGAATGCGCGGATCTCGTCCGGCGCGCGCGTCACCAAGGTCGAGCCGATGAACTGGGGGAATTCGAGAATCGCCAGTTTTTCGGGGTGGTCGCGCAGCGCCAGCGGCTTGTTGAAAACCCTCGCGCCTTCACGCTCAGCTTGGCTCAGCAGGTGCGTGGCGTAGAAATATTCGCTGTCAAAGGGCGGGTCCTTGCGCATCACGATAGCGCCGAAATCCTTCAGCGCGCTGCGGGCGGTGGCAGTGGTCCGGTACCAGACAGCTGGGTCGCCGGTGAGGGTGATGGCCTGCACGCCGGCCTGCACCAGTCCGCCCTGCTGCCAAGAGATGGCGCGTTGTTCGCAGGCAAAGATGGCGTGGCCGCGCCGCTGGGCCTCGCGCATCATCGAAAACGTGGTGTCTTTGTAGATCTTGAACGAATCCAGCGGATCCGCAATGAAGAGAAGGTTCATATTTCGATTTTGGAGCCCAGTTCAACCACCGCGTTGTTGGGCAGCTTCAGGAAGTCGGCCGCCGCGCTGGCGTTGTGGTGCATCTGGGCGAAGAGTTTCTCGCGCCAGGCCGCCATGCCGTGGCCCATGGTCGGGATAACCGTGTCGCGCGAAAGGAAATAACTGGTCGTCATGTCTTCAAATTCGCAGCCCCGGCCACGGATGGCTTCCAGCGCCTTGGGCAGGTTCAGGTCGTTCATGAAACCGTAATGCACCATCACCTGCCAGCAGTGGTGGCCCAGTGGTTCGATCTGCACACGTTTGTCCAGGCCAATCCAGGGCACCTCGTGGTTCTTGACGGTGACAAACAGGTTGTGTTCGTGCAGCACCTTGTTGTGTTTGAGGTTGTGCAAGAGCGCATTGGGCACGGTGCCGGCTTCCGAGGTCAAAAACACCGCCGTGCCGTCGACTCGGGTAGGCGGGCTGACAAACACGGCTTCCAGAAATCCGGGCAGGTCGATGGCGTCGGTGCGCAGTTTTTCCGACAGCAGGTGGCGGCCCTCTTTCCAGGTCATCATCAGCATGAAGACGGCGCCGCCAATCGCCAGCGGGAACCAGCCACCCTCAAACAGCTTGAGCAGGTTGGACGACCAGAACGCCAGATCGACGATGAAGAAAAATCCGGTGGCCGCAATGCACAGGCTAATGGGGTACTTCCAGTGGTAACGGATGACAAAAAACGTCAGGATGGTGGTGATCAGCATGTCGGTGCACACCGCAATGCCGTAGGCGGCCGCCAGGTTGCTGGAGGACTTGAACATCACCACCGCCAGCACAATCGCCACAAACAGGCCCCAGTTCACGAAGGGGATGTAAATTTGCCCGGTTTCCCGTACGCTGGTGTGCTGGATTTGCAGGCGCGGCAAGTACCCCAGCTGGATCACCTGTTTGGTCACCGAAAACGCGCCGGAGATCAGCGCCTGCGAGGCGATCACGGTGGCCATGGTGGCCAGGATCACTAGCGGAATCAGCGCCCACTCGGGCGCCATCAGGAAAAACGGGTTTTTGACAGCGGCCGGGTTTTTCAAGAGCAAGGCGCCCTGGCCAAAATAATTGAGGGTGAGCGCCGGCATCACTACGGAGAACCAGGCCAGGCGGATCGGTTTTTTGCCAAAGTGGCCCATGTCGGCATACAGCGCCTCACCGCCGGTCACACACAAGACCACGGCGCCCAGGATGATGAAGGTGGTGCCCGGCTGCTGCCACATGAACCTGAGCGCGTAATACGGGTTCAGCGCGGCCAGGATGGCCGGGTTGCCTGCAATGTGGGTGACACCCAGCACACTGATGACGGCGAACCACACCAGGGTGATCGGCCCGAAAAACTTGCCAATGCCGCTGGTGCCCCGTTTTTGAACGGCAAAGAGGCCAAACAAAATAATGAGTGTGAGCGGGATCACGAATTGTTTGAACGCCGGCGAGATCACCTCCAGGCCCTCCACCGCCGAGAGCACCGAGATCGCCGGAGTGATGACGCCGTCGCCGTAAAACAGGCAGGTGCCAAAGATGCCGATGATCAGCAACACCCGGCGCAGGCGCGGGCTTCCTTTGACAGCCTGGGAGGCCAGCGCCAGCATCGCCACCAGGCCGCCCTCGCCGTTGTTGTCGGCACGCAGCACCAGCGCCACGTATTTGATGGAAACGATGACCGTCAATGTCCAGAAGAAGATGGACAGGATGCCGTAGATGTTGTCGGCTGTGAGCGCGACGTGGCCGGATCCGAAGACCTCCTTGACCGCATACAGCACGCTGGTGCCGATGTCGCCGTAAACCACGCCAATGGCGCCCAGCGTTAGCGCCGCGAGTGACGATTTCGATGCTGACACGAGTTCATCCGGTCTTCGCCCGTTGAGTCAAAGGGGCCGGATTCCATTCCATGAGGGAAGGCTATTGTGCGCCAGTTGCTACAACTGGCAACGCGGGCGATGACTCTAGAAACCGCAATATGAAATTATGTTGCGCTGCAACAACTAGACGAAAAGCTCGGCTTCGGGGTCGGTGGCTTCCATCTCGTAACTGGCGGCCACCAGCGCCAGGCGGCCGATCACGCCGTACATGTAAAACCGGTTCGGTGCGCTCGCGCCCGGTTTCAAGCCTGGCTGGGGTAAGTGCGCACTCTCGGCAAAAGCCAAAGGTACAAAGCGCGAGCCCGGTGTGTTGAGGTTTTCGTCGACACCGCGCTCGGCGTGGATGCGGTACACGCCGCCAACCACATACCGGTCCATCATGTAGACCACCGGCTCGGCCACGGCCGAGTTCATGCGCTCGTTGGTCAACACGCCTTCTTGCACACACCACGCATTGGAGCCGCCCGTCAGCGCCGCCAGCATGTTGCCCTCGGTGAGCTCGCGCGCGTCACGCACCATCAGCAGGCTTGGTTTGCCATGTGCGGCATTGCGGCCGTGGTCGGACTTGACGACCACAAACGGCCGTTCCTGGATGCCGTATTCCTTGTATTTGCGGCGGATTTTGCCCAGCACCGAATCGATGTGGCTGGCCAGCTCGTCCACACCCGCCGGTTTGGCGAGGTTCAACTCCCCGCATTTTTCAAACAGAGGGTTGATGAGCCAGGAGTCAACCCCGATCAGCTTGCCAAAGCGTTTGGCGACTTCTTCGTAGCTGCGCAAGTGGTTGCTCCTGCGCCGCACCGTCCAGCCGGCGTGCAGGGGCGGCAACAGAAACTGCTCGTGGATGTCTTCCAGAATGCCGGGCAGGCCGTCGGCCAGGTCATTGTTGAGCAGGATCGTGCAGGGGTCGAAATCTTTCAGCCCCAGGCGCCCATGGCCGCCGCCCTTTTTGCGGATGACCGGCTCCAGCGTGACCGACTGCCCATCGGGCAAGGCGATGGTGGTGGGTTTCTTGATGTCCGGGCTGATCGAGCCGACGCGCACATTGAGCCCGGCCATGCGGAAGATGTGCTGCAGCCGCGCCACATTGGCGAGGTAAAAGGTGCAACTGGGCTGGTTCTCCGGTATCAGCAGCAGGTTGCGCGCCTCCGGGCAGATTTTTTCGATCGCCGCCATCGCCGCCTGCACCGCCAGCGGCACCATGGCGGGAGCCAGGTTTTGCCAGCCCACGGGGAACAGGTTGGTGTCGACCGGGGCGAGTTTGAAGCCGGCGTTGCGGATGTCGACAGAGCTGTAAAACGGCGGCGTGTGCTCCATCCACTCGAGGCGGAACCAGCGCTCAATGGACGACATGGAATCGAGCACGCGCTGCTCCAGCTCATTGATGGGGCCGGTGAGCGCAGTGACGAGATGTGGAACCATGCGGCCCTCTTGGATGAATAAAGTACGAAACGGGATGTATTCTAGGATTTGGGGACGAGCGCCCCGCTTGCAAGGAGCACCCCGGCCCTGCCCCGACGCTAAATCCGTACCTCGCCGTCGCCCAGCACAACGTACTTGAGCGACGTCAAGCCCTCAATGCCGACCGGGCCACGGGCGTGGAACTTGTCGGTGCTGATGCCGATTTCGGCGCCCAGGCCAAATTCGAAACCGTCGGCAAAACGCGTACTGGTGTTGACCATGACGCTGGCCGAATCCACCTCGCGCAGAAACCGCTGCGCGTGCATGTGGTCGCGCGTGATGATGG
>JANMMR010000255.1:0-1777 GCA_031373455.1 Rhodoferax sp. | reverse complement strand
CCTTTTTCAAGCTCGCCGCCACCGGCCATGGAGGCCTGCGCAATGGCTTTGGCCTTGTCGGGTTTTTCGTTGGTGCGGGCGTTGACCAGGATCACTTCCAGCGGCGTGTCCTGAAACACGCGGTTGAAACTTTGCGGGTCGACGAAACGCACCGTCAACAGCGCTGCATGCACGGCGACCGAGGCGCCGAGCGCAATTTGCAGGGTGCTGAATTGACGCAGGTTCACGAGGGAGGATTATCGCCTGAAGCGGCCTCGGTTTCATCTAAATTCATAGCAATCGCGATGGGACCGGCCATGGGTTCCGCGCCGTCGTCGCCCTCTTCGCCGTCTTCGGCCGCTTCGCCCGATTCACCTTCACCCTTTTGGCTCGCGGCATCCTTGTCCAGATGTTCGACCACGGTGCCAGTCACATCCAGGGTGATCTCGTCAATCTCGCCGAGTTTCACCCGCACCCGTGCGCCGCGCGGCAGGTTTTGCGCCCCCAGCACCGGCAACACCAGGGGCAACTCGTCGGCGCGCACCATGTTCTCGCGAAACACCACACCGGTGACCTCGGTGATGGCATTTTGCTCAAGGTATTTGAGGGTCCAGAAACGCTCCATCGCGCCCTGGTAACCGTTGTAAGCCGAATACGCCGCGTCAAACGCCGAGATGATCGAAAACAGCTCGGCGTCCTTGGGTTTGAAGGGTGCCACCAGCGCTGCCGTCTGGCCATGGCGGGCGCAGGCAATGATCTGCCACTGGTTCACCAGGTCGGTATAACGCCGCAGCGGCGACGAGCTCCAGGCATAGGCGCGCACGCCAATGCCCGCGTGTGGCAGCGCCTTGGTGCCCATGCGCACCTTCACGCCGGGCAGCAGCGATGCCTGGCTGCGGTAAATGCCCGGCACGCCGAGCTCGGCCAGCCACAGGCCCCAGGTGCTGTTGGCCAGAATCATCGCTTCGGCGACGATCAGGTCCAGCGGCGCGCCTCGCTGGCGCGTGCTGATCTGCACCTGCTCGTTGCCGGTGGGCTCACTTGGGCCATCCACGCCGACCAGTTTGAAGTTGTAGTCGGGCCGGTTGAAGGTCTCGGGCTTGCCGCGCACCACCTCGCGTTTCGCTTTCAAGTCCTTCGCCAGGCGGAACAAAAACGACAGCTCATCGCGCCTGTCGTTCGTGATGCCGTCTTTACTGGCTGCGTCTGGCGGGCTGCTTGGTTGGCTGGACGCCAGCCACTCGGCCGTGACCAGGTGGTCCAGCTTGTCGTGGCGCAGGTTGGCCACAATCGGCACCCGTTCGAGGCGGGTTTCACGCGCCGTGATCTCCAGCGTGGTTTCGTTGAGCGTGACGTAGAGCGACACCGCCGGGCAATTGCGCCCTTCCAGCAAGGTGTAACTTTGCACCAGCGCATCGGGCAGCATGGTCAGTTTGTAACCGGGCATGTACACCGTGGAGAGGCGGCTGCGACCGAGTTTGTCAATGGCGTCACCCGGCTGCAACGCCAAGGCGGGCGCCGCAATGTGGATGCCCACGGTCACCTCGCCGCTGTCCAGGCCGCGAACGCTCAAGGCGTCGTCGATCTCGGTGGTGGCGGAATCGTCGACGGAGAAAGCCTGCACGTCGGCCAGTGGCAAGTCGTCCTTGATCGGCGGCGCCTGAAGGGCCGGGAACCCGGTGCCTTTGGGGAAATTCTCAAACAGGAAACGTTTCCAGTGAAACTGGTAGGCCGAGTCAATCGCGCCAGCCTTTTGCAGCAAATCCAGTGGGGCCAGGTGTGTGGCGCGCGAAGCTTC
>JANMMR010000187.1:0-2126 GCA_031373455.1 Rhodoferax sp. | reverse complement strand
CTTCGGCCCGATGTACCTGGTGAGCCGCGCCGAGGCGCAAACGCCCGAGCTGGCCAACGAACGCGCGGTCGCGCTCAAAGGCCAGTTCATCATGGACATGCACACGCATTTTTTGCGCGACGACACCCGGCTGACCAACTTCGTGCGGGCGCGCGAAGCGGTGGGCCGTGCCGGCTGGAACCCGGCGCTGGCGGGCAAGCCGCAAACCCTGGACGACCTGAAGTTCGCCAACTATTTCAAGGAAATCTACCTCGACAGCGACACCAAGGTGGCCCTGATTTCCGGCTCCGGCTCCGAGGAGCCGCGCGACTGGTTTCTCACCAACGAGATGAAGGCCGACGCGCGCAGCGATGTGAACAAAAAAGCCGGCGCCAAACGCCTGTTTTCCCACGCCATCTTCATGCCCGGCATGCCCGGCTGGCTCGACAAGGTGGACCGTGACCTCGAAGTCTTAAAGCCCGACTCCTTCAAGGGTTACACCGTGGGCGACAACACCAACAAGCAGCTGGCGCGCCACCCCTGGAAGCTCGACGACGAAAAACTGCTCTACCCGTTTTACGAAAAACTCGCCAAGGCGGCCAAGACGACGCCCAGCCTGGCCAATGTGTGTGTACACAAGGGCCTGTTCCCGCCGTCTGTCTCGGCGCAGTTCCCGAACCTGCTCACCTATGCCGACGTGAGCGACGTGGCCCGCGCCGCCAAAGACTGGCCGCAACTGAACTTCATCATTTACCACTCAGCCTTCCGGTTCACCGGGGCGCAGCAAGTCGGCTGGGAGCAGTTCGAGAAAACCGGGCGCATTGACTGGGTGACCGACCTGGCCGAAATCCCGGAAAAACACGGCGTAAAAAACGTCTACGGCGACCTGGGCCAGATCTTTGCGCAAAGCACGGTCTCGGAGCCGCGCCTGTGTGCCGCCATGATGGGCCAACTCATCAAGGGCCTGGGCACTGACCACGTGGTGTGGGGCAGCGACGCGGTCTGGACGGGCGCACCGCAGTGGCAGATTGAAGCACTGCGCCGCCTCGAAATCCCGGAAGAAATGCAGAAAAAATACGGCTTCGCACCGCTGGGCGCCGCCGACGGGCCGGTGAAAAACGCGGTATTCGGCGACAACTCGGCGCGGCTGTACAACTTCACGCGCCAGCAAAGGGCGTCGCTCGCGGGTGACAAAGTGGCCGTCGCCAAAGCCGAATATGACCTGCATGGCGAAGGCCGCACCAATTTGCGGTATGGTTACGTGCGGACACAAATCGGCTGAAGCCGTGACGGGTTTCGGCCCAAGAGGGGTCCGCTTCACTTTGAAAGCGACACCACATGCAGCCGGACCTGGCCTTTTCATCCAGCTACAAGGAAGCAAGGGAGAAATTCCTGCAAGCCGCCACGCAGGCAGAAGCTGCGCTGGCGGCTTTTGAGCACCCGCTGCGCGGCGTCGACGGTGAAATCCTGGCGCTGGACGCGGCGCTGTTTGGCCCGGCCAAGCCGCAAAAACTGCTGATCGTCAGCAGCGGCTGCCACGGCGTGGAAGGTTACTGCGGCAGCGGTGTCCAGGTGGCCGCCCTGAATGACGCCGCCTTGCGGGCGCGTTGTGCCGAAGCGGGCGTGGCACTGCTGTTTTTGCATGCCATCAACCCGTATGGTTTCTCCCACACACGGCGCGTGACGCATGAAAACGTCGACCTGAACCGCAATTTCCAGGATTTCTCCAAACCCTTGCCGCAAAACCCGGCCTATCGGGATTTGCACGTGATCCTGCTGCCCAAGGAGTGGCCACCGGGCGCGCTGAACGTGGCCAGCCTGGCCTGGTACATCGGCACCAAGGGCATGAAGGCGGCGCAGCAGGCCTTGTCGGGCGGGCAGTATGAAGTGGAAGACGGCCTGTTTTTCGGCGGCAAAGCCCCGACCTGGAGCAACCGCACGCTGCGCCGAGTGCTGCGCCAATACGGCGCGGGTGTGCCGCAGGTGGCCTGGATCGACCTGCACAGCGGCCTGGGCGACGAAGGCGAATGCGAGCGCACCTTCGCCATGAAACGCGAAGACAAAATCGGCCAGGCCCGGGCGCGCGCCTGGTGGGAGGGCGGCGGCGCCACTCCGCTCAAGTCGCTGGACGACGGCAGCTCGGTCTC
>JANMMR010000123.1:0-8918 GCA_031373455.1 Rhodoferax sp. | reverse complement strand
GGGTGCCATGTCCCAGTATCCTTTTTTGGTGTTTGACCTGGCCGCATCCATCAAAAAAGCGCTCATGCAGACGTCGTCAGACTTCCCTGTCAACCGCTCCAGCACGTACAGGCCCAGGCGTGCGAAATCACGCGCACTGGCGACAAATGAGGTTTCCGCTACGCCGTTGCCGTCCCGGTCAACAGTCCATCCCGCCCAGAATTCCGCACCTGCTTTCTGCCAGACGGTCTGCTCAAACCATTTCGGCAGCGGCACCCCAGTCGCCTCCCGCACGACCACACTCAAGGCTTCTGAATCCAGCCCGTTGGAAATGAATTTTTCGCCCGCTTTAAAGCGACCTAGCGCACCATACTTTTTGATCAAATCCACCAAAGAAAGCCTGTATAAAAGCATTGCCCCGAAGTCAGCTTCGCTGTGCATTCCCAAATACCCGTTGCCACCGGGATCCTGTGCGCCACTGGTGTAGGCCAGCAGCTGCCTGACGGTCGCCGCGCCGTAAGCAGTCCCAGCGAGTTGTGGCGCATAGGTGTGGGCTGTATCGTCAAGGCTCTTGATTTTTCCGGCGCACAAGGCTTCACCAATCGCCAGCGCCGTAAGGCTCTTGGTCATGGAATAGGCGCTTAACTTGGACTCAGGTGACGCGCCGTTGGCATAGTTTTCGTAAAGAATCTCACCGTTTTGTATGACAAGCACCGATAGAGTGGCCTTCAAATGCGAATCCGAGCCCGGCGTCAGTCGTTCGATCTCAGCGCGGTTCTGGCTTGCTGGAAGGGTTCGAACTGTTTTGGCGGGCGCAAGCAGGTGCATGCCTGCCGCCAAAGAAGCGAAGCGTCGCAGAATGGATTCTGCCGAATCATGATCTGCACCTGCAGTTGCTTGAAAAGCTGCGAGAACCAGAAAAACCAGCGATTGCAAAAACCATCATCTGCTTTTTCATAAAAATCCCTGTGTCTGATTTTTGAAGCCCTTAACTGTATTTTCAATTTTGACGGGATTCAAAAGACGATGGCGCGTTGGCTGTTTCAGGTTTGAAGCGAAGTGCCGGCGCGAATTTCAGTATGCTCACCCCATGCCGCGCCTGACCCAAGCCCCGAATCTGGCGATTGCCACCTTGTGGGCGGACGCGCTCTCGGCGGGCGGCGTTGACGCCAGTGTGCAACGGCAATACCTCGGCAGCGCGGCGGGTGAGTTGCCGCCGGACCAGTGCCTGCCCGAGGTCTGGTTTCAGCACCCAGAGCAAGAGGCGCAAGCGCGCGAGCTGCTGCACCACTTGCAACATGTGCCGCAACGTCGCTGGATCTGTGTTTGCGGCGAGCTGGTGGAGGGCGGGTTTGAGCAGTGCTGGAACTGCGCCACGCCGAGGCCTGTTTGATCAGATTTTCAGACCGCAAAACAGCGCCAGGCTCCTCGCCGAACTCAAATACACCTTTGCTACCTGCCGGCTGGGCTCTTGAGATCCCAGTTCAGGCCGCTCCAAAAGCCAGGCCCAACGCTGCAGCGCGTGTGGGTGCGAAAGCCTCATGCCTGCTGCGCTGCATCCACCGCCCCGCCAACCGCCACCCCCGCCCCGACCTCGCCATGGCGGATGGCCGCCGCGCGTTCGTGCAACGCCTGCTTTTGTGTGTCGGTCAGGCGCGCCAGGTTTTTCACCTGCAGTGCCATGCGTGGATTCTTGGACAGCGCCGCTGCATGGCGCGCCAAGAAGTCCCAATAGAGGGTGGTGAACGGGCACGCGCTGGGGCCGCTGCGCTGCGAGGGATCGTACCGGCAGCCCTTGCAGTGCGGGCTCATGCGCTGTATGTATTTGCCGGTGGCGATGTAAGGTTTGCTGCCCATCAAGCCGCCGTCGGCATACTGGCTCATGCCCAGCGTGTTGGGTAGTTCGACCCATTCCACCGCGTCTACGTACACCGCCAGATACCAGGCGTGCACCTGTTTCGGCTGAACGCCCAACATCAGCGCGTACAGGCCTGTCACCATCAGTCGCTGGATGTGGTTGGCGTAGCCATGCGCGAGGGTTTGCGCCAGCGCGTCGCGCAGGCAGGCCATGTCGGTGGCGCCAGACCAGTACCACGCGGGCAAGTTCTCCTTCGCATCGAGCGCGTTGCGTTCCAGATAGTCCGGCATCTGCGTCCAATAGATGCCGCGCACGTACTCGCGCCAGCCCAGTATCTGTCGGATGAAGCCTTCGACGCTGGCCAGCGGCGCATGCCCGTCACGGTGCGCCGCCTCAGCTTCGGCCACCACTTCGCGCGCGTTCAGCAACTTCAGGTTGAGAGCCGCCGACAGGTGCGCGTGGTAGAGCCAAGGGTCGTCCGGCCACATCGCATCCTGGTAGCGACCGAACAGCGGCAGGCGCTCCTGGATGAAGGCCCGCAAAGACTGCAGGGCCTGGGCGCGTGTGACGGGCCAGGCAAAACTGTCCAGTCGGCCCGGGTGCTGCGCGAACCGGGTGTTGACCAGAGAGATCACCTCGCGTGTGACGGCATCGGGTTCGAAAGACGCGCGCGGCGGCACGGTGCCAGGGCCGGAGGCGCCGAAGGCTGCGCGGTTGTCTGCGTCGAAGTTCCACTGGCCGCCAAGCGGCTCATCGCCTCGCCCACCGTCTTGCATCAGCACCCGGTGGCGCTTGCGTTGCTCGCGGTAGAAGTACTCCATGCGCAGGGACTTGCGAGCCTTGGCATGCGCCGCGAAGTCGCTGATGCTGGTGAAAAAGTGACGGTCGTCGCGAACCTCCAGGGGCAGGCAGTTGGACGCGGCCACGGCCTTGATCGACTGCAACACGCGCCAGTCGCCGGGGGTGGTCATGACCAACTGGGCCGGCCGCAGACGCAAGATGTCAGCGTGCAGCTGCGATCCGAGGCTGCCGCAGTTGCCGCGGGCATCCAGGCGGGTGTAATGCAGCGGGCGGCCGACGGCGCGCAAGCCGAGCGCGAAGTGGCGCATAGCCGAGAGAAACATCGCGGTGCGCGGCTTGCTCGACCAGACGTGGGTTGACTCCTCGGCCACCTCGGCCATCCAGACGGCGTCCAGACCGGCATCGAAGCCGTCAAAGGCGGCGGCGTCGAGGTCGAGCTGGTCGCCCAGAACGACAATCAAGGCACGCAACTCAGTCACGCGCGGCTTTGCCACGGCCATTGCCGCTGCGGCAGGCCCCGGAGCAGTACTTCACCTCGGCCCAGTTCTTCGCCCAGCGCCGTCGCCAGCTCATGGCAAGGCCGCAGGCCGCGCAGGGCTTGCTGGGCAAGACGGCCTTGTTGCCGCGAAAGCCTGGGCCGCCCAGAGTCACTGCGAAGCCTCCCGCACGACGGGCCTGTTCACGCCTTTTTCGCCCAGGCGCTGCACCAGCCAGGGCCAGCCACTTGTTTGCCGGCAAACAGCGGGCAGCCACCCGCCTTGTCGGTGGCCTTGCCTTGGTACAGCACGCAATTGGCGCAGTTTTGGCCGGCGGTGAATTTGGGGTGCTTCTTGACATCCACACGCTTGGCGTCGGCGACGTAGCCAAGCGCAGCGGCTTGGGCGTCCTTTTCGTCAACGAGGGCCTGCGCGTGGGCAGTGAGCGCTACGCCGCAGGCCGCCAGCGTCATCAGAACGACGCGACGGTTGGTGGGCAGATTCATGGAAAACTCCTTAGGAGGTTGGTGAGATGGAATAAAGAAGCGGCGAAGTGGCGACCTGCTGTGCCGAAGGGCGAAAGACTTTAAGAGCCGGAAACGCAGTAAGTAGCAGTCATGGGGTGAATGATACGCATATTCAGTTCATAATTGATTCAATATTACATTAACTCCATGAAAATATGGAATAATCGGCGTCAAAGACGATTCAATGAAAAAACTTGATGATCGACACCTATTCATCGTTACCGCCAACTTTGCAGCCGACCCGCACAGAACAACCGCCGTTCCACCGCAGTGGCGCTGTGGCGCGCATGCTGCGCATGCCGGTTGCCACGCTGCGGGTTTGGGAGCGTCGCTACAGATTGACACAGCCTGCGTTGTCGCCGAGCGGTCAGCGTCTCTACTCGGCTGACGACGTTCGGCGCTTGGCGTTGCTTAAGCAGCTGACAGATCTTGGCCACTCTATTGGGAGCTTGGCGCCGCTGAACATGCGGGAGCTCCAGCGCGTGACCTCGACGCATGCTCAAGCGCTGGCGGCGGCGCAAACAGGCGCCGGCTCAGAGCGGGGTCAGGTGCCGCCCGCGCGCGCTTGGCGGCTCGCGGTGATTGGCGCGGTGTTGGGCAACCGCCTGCGGCGGCCTGTGTTCTTGGGTCGACTGGCACGGCCTGTGGTGCTGCTGGGGCCGTTCGACAACGCTGCGCAGGCCGCCGCCGAATTGGCAGGCTCAGAAGTTGATGCTCTGCTTCTGCACGAACCGCACCTCCAAGAGGGCTGGTTGGCCTCGATCAACTCTGCGATGCCCGCCTTTGTGAATGTGCCCAAAGCGGTGCTCTACGGTTTTGCCGCAGACCCGGTGTGCGAAGCATTGGCATCGGCCGGCGCGGCATTGCTGCGCGAGCCACAGCCTGACGCGGTGGTGGCGCAATGGCTGAACAGCCTTTTCATCACACTCGCGGTGGCGCAGCCTGTGGCGGACAAACCGGCGCTGCATGGCGAACCCGTGCCGCCGCGCCGCTGGGACGATGCCGCTTTGGCGGACTTCGCCAGCCTCTCATCGACGGTTGCCTGCGAGTGCCCGCGCCACGTGGCCGAGCTCTTGGTGCAGCTTTCGCGCTTCGAGACCTACAGCGCCCAGTGCGAGCGCCGCAATCTGGCTGACGCCGAGCTGCACGCCTACCTGCGGCAAGTCGCGACCGCATCGCGGGCCCGGTTTGAGGCGGCACTCGAACATGTCGCTTTACATGAGGGGCTGATGCTGCCTCCACCACCGACGCACGCTGAAGCGGCAGTGGCAGCCGGCCGCGCTGCGTCTGAATTGAGTCTGCCGACCCCACGCCCCGCCTGACGCAAGTCCCGAAACTGGCGATTGCCGCCTTGAGGGCGGATGGGTGGAAGGCGGCTTTGAGGTGTGCTGGAACTGCGCAACGCCGATGCCGCCCTAGGAGCGGGTTCTGGCAGCAAAATAAGGCCATGACCCTCACCGAACTCAAATACATCGTCGCGGTGGCGCGCGAGCGGCATTTTGGCCGCGCGGCGGACGCCTGCCACGTCTCGCAGCCCACGCTCTCGGTGGCGGTGAAAAAGCTTGAAGACGAGCTGGAAGTAAAACTCTTTGAGCGCAGCGCCAATGAAGTCACCTTGACGCCGCTGGGCGAAGAAATCGTGCGCCAGGCGCAAAGTGTGATCGAGCAGGCCGGGGTGATCCGCGACATCGCCAAACGCGGCAAAGACCCGCTGGCCGGCGCCTTGAAGCTCGGTGTGATCTACACAATTGGACCGTATCTGCTGCCTGATCTGGTGCGCCAGATGATCTTGAAGACGCCGCAAATGCCGCTCATGCTGCAGGAGAACTTCACCGTGCGCCTGCTGGAGATGCTGCGCAATGGCGAGATCGACTGCGCGATTCTGGCCGAGCCGTTCCCGGATACGGGCCTGGCGGTGGCGCCGCTGTACGACGAACCCTTCATGGCTGCCGTGCCCGCCACCCACCCGCTGGCGGCGCTCAAAAGCGTGAGCAGCGAGGTGCTGAAAAAGGAAACGCTGCTGCTTCTGGGCGCGGGGCACTGTTTTCGCGACCACGTGCTGGAGGTGTGCCCCGAGTTCGCGCGGTTTTCCAGCAACGCCGAGGGCATTGCCAAATCCTTCGAAGGCTCGTCGCTGGAAACCATCAAACACATGGTGGCCGCGGGTATGGGCGTGACGCTGGTGCCGCGCCTCTCGGTGCCCAAAGAGGCGCTGCTGGAAGCCGCCACCGCGCCGAAAAACCGCCGCAAAAAAGACGACGCGGCCTTCGTGAAATACCTGCCCATCGTCGAAAACGCGCCCGGCGGCGCCGAGCTTGCCGCCCCAACGCGCCGCGTGGTGCTGGTGTGGCGGCGCAGTTTCACGCGGTACGAGGCGATAGCGGCCCTGCGAAATGCCGTGTACGCGTGTGAGTTGCCGGGGGTGGCGCGTTTATCGTGAACTACCTGGATTTGATTCGCTGGAACCGCCCTGCCGGCTGGTTGCTGCTGTTGTGGCCGTCTTTGAGCGCCTTGTGGATCGCGGCGCAGGGGTTCCCGGGCTGGCATTTGCTGGCAGTGTTTGTGGCTGGCACCGTGCTCATGCGCAGCGCCGGCTGTTGCCTCAACGACGTGGCCGACCGCCACTTTGACAAACACGTCAAACGCACGGCCAACCGGCCGGTCACCAGCGGCAAGGTGACGGTGAAAGCCGCTTTGCTGCTGGGCGCGGTGCTGGCGCTGCTGGCTTTTGGCCTGGTGTTGACCACCAACGCCGTGGCCGTCGCCTGGTCGGTCGTGGCGCTCGGTGTGGCGGTTGTTTACCCCTACGCCAAACGCTTCATCGCCATGCCGCAAGCGGTGCTGGGCATCGCCTTCAGTTTTGGCATCCCGATGGCCTTCGCCGCCGTGTTAGGCGGCGATTCGTCCAGGTCCGCCGCCGTGTTGAGCGCGGTTCCGTTGGTGGCGTGGCTGCTGCTTCTGGGTAACTTGTTCTGGGTGCTTGCCTACGACACCGAATACGCCATGGTGGACCGCGACGACGACCTGAAAATCGGCATGAAAACCTCGGCCATCACACTCGGGCGTTTTGACGTGGCGTTTGTCATGGTGTGTTACGCCATTTACCTGGCCGCCTGGGCCGCGGTTTTGTCCGGGCTGGGGCTGCACCCGGTGTTCTGGCTGGCAATGGCCGCCGCCGCTTTGCAGGCTTTGTGGCACTTTGGGTTGATCCGCACGCGCTCCCGCGAGGGCTGCTTCAAGGCCTTTCGCCTCAACCACTGGCTGGGGTTCACCGTCTTCTTGGGTGTGGTTGCAGGCTACACGTTGAACTAACCACCCGCGCAGGTGAAAAAAAACCCGCTCGGTGAAAGCGGGTTTTTTTGCGCCACAGCGCGCTCGGGCGGCTTCGTTCAGGCGGCCTTTTTCTTGGCGGCCTTCTTTTTGCCAGCAGCTTTTTTGCTTTTGGTCTTGGCCTTGTCGCCCATGTCCTTCTTGTCAGCCTGCGCTTGCACCGAAGGTGCAGCCGCGGCCGAGGTGGACAAAGTTGCCAAAGGCATGGCGATCACAGCGGCGCTGACCAGCATGGAGAGCAGTTTTTTCATGGTTTGATTCCTGGGAAGGGATGGAGGGACCGACACTTGAAACGCCAAAGCCCCGAAGAGTGCAACAAACATTTGCTGCGGCAAAAATTGTAGCCAGTATCCGGCCGGGATTGCACCTGAATTGGGCCCCAAAAGCGTGCCAAATCGCAACCGGCCCTGCGCAGAAGCACGGTTTTGAGGCCCGGCGAAAGGGTTTTGACCGCTCTAATAAAAGCATCACATATGAAAATTAATAGTGCTTGCAGGGACAGGCCGGAGTGCCCACAATCCCATCACCTAACAGGAGAATCTCATGGACAAATCTGTGAATTTGGGCGTCAACATCAAACGTCGCCGGGTGGTAACCGCATCACTCGCAGCCGGCGGGCTGGCCGCCACGGGCGCGTTGGTACCGTTCAGCGCTCTGGCGCAGGCCAAGGAGAAAGTCAACCTGCAGCTGGGCTGGATCACGGGAGGCAACCAAACCGGCGAGGTGGTCTCCAAACGCATGGGCTTTTACGAGCAGGAGGGCATCGACTTTGCCATCCAGCCCGGCGGGCCGAGCATCGACGGCGTGGCCATCGTCGCTTCCGGGCGTTTTGAAGTGGGCCAGGTCTCCAGCAGCCCGTCCAACATGCTGGCGGTGTCGCAGGACATTCCGGTCAAAGTCTTCGCCACTGGCTTGCAGCAACACCCCTACACCTTCTTCTCGCTCAAGAAGAACCCGATCCGCACGCCGCAGGACATGGTGGGCAAAAAAATCGGCATTCAGCCGACCGGCATGGTGCTGTTGCGTGCCTTGTTGGCCAAAAACAAGATCAACGAGAAGGATCTCACGATTGTTCCCATCGGCAATGACTTGACACCGGTGTTGACCGGGCAGGTTGATGCCGCTACAGGCTGGCAAACCAATACCTCGGCCTTGAAGGTGTTTGGCACCGAGCGGGTTGACCTGCGCCTGTGGGACACGGGTGTGCGCCTGTACGCGCTGCCGTATTACTCGACGCTGGACATGATCCAGAAAAAACCCGAGGTGCTGGCGCGTTTCCTGCGCGCCACCACACGCGGCTGGGCCTATGCCAACAAAAATCGCGACGCGGCGGTGGACCACCTCATCAAGGAATACCCCAACCTGAATGGCGCCGACGAAAAACTCGCGCTGGAAACCCAGCTCGGTTACGCCTTCAATGCGCAAACCCAGGCCAACGGCTGGGGCGCGATGGACCGGGCGGTCTGGCAAGACCAGATCACCCAATACGCAGAGCTCGGCCAGTTCACCAAGCGCGTGCCCAAGGTCGATGAGGTGATGACCCTCGACATCCTCGCCGCCACGCGGGACTACCGCTTAAAAGCCTTCGCCGGCTAAAGGTTCACCCATGTCTGCTGTGATGACTTCCCCGCGCATAGCGGGTGAGGCGGGGGATCGCGTTGCCGAAGCGGCCGCAAAAACCGCAATGGCGGTGACCTGCCGCAACATTGGCGTGCGGTTTTTCACCGAGCGGCGATCCGTGATTGCCCTGCAAAACCTGAATGTCAAAGTGGCCCGGGGCGAGTTTTTGACACTGCTCGGGCCCTCGGGCTGCGGCAAATCCACCTTGCTTCGCGTGGTCGCCGACTTGATACCGCCCACCCAGGGCAGCCTGGACGTGCTGGGCGCCTCGCCCTCACAGGCGCGTTTGCGCCGCGACATCGGTTTTGTCTTTCAAGACCCGGCCCT
>JANMMR010000085.1:0-3941 GCA_031373455.1 Rhodoferax sp. | reverse complement strand
CACCTGTGACACGGCAGATCCCGGCAGTGTGGCCAAGGCGGCGGAACAGTCTGCGGCAGCTTTGGGCCTGTGCGACGTGCTGGTGAACAACGCCGGCATCTTGCGGCCCGGCCCGCTGGACACACTCACGCTGGCTGAATGGAACAAGGTGCTGGCCGTCAACCTCACGGGCTATTTCATTTGCGCGCAGGCGTTTGGCCAGCAAATGCGCGCCAGAACCAGCGGCGCTGCGGGCGCTATCGTGCATACTGCGTCGATAGCGGCCGACCATGCCACGGCCAATGCCGGGGCCTATAGCGTTGCCAAGGCCGGCATCCAGATGTTGTCGCGCCAGCTGGCGGTTGAGTGGGGCGGGTATGGCATCCGCAGCAATGTGGTGAACCCGGGCCTGATCGTGACGCCGATGTCACAGGCTTTTTATGCGCAGCCCGGGGTAACAGAAAGACGCAGCCAGGCCGTGCCCTCAGGGCGTGTGGGCGCGCCCGAAGACATCGCACAGGCGGTGGTGTTTTTAGCCAGCGACCGCGCCGCCTACATCAACGGGCAAGAGATTGCCGTGGACGGTGGTTTCACGCAGATGCTGATGAGCCTGATTCCGCGCTCAGGATACGAAAGCAAGGCCAGCTGACATGAGCCAACGCAAGCTTGCCGTGATTGGCGCAGGGGCTGCAGGGCTGTGCGCGGCCAAGCACCTGCTCGGCAAAGGCATGGCCGTTACAGTGTTTGAGCTCGGCACCCGAATTGGCGGTCTGTGGGTCTACGAGAACGACAATGGTCTCAGTGGCGCTTATGAATCGCTGCACGTGAACTCGGAAAACAAGGTCACCGCCTACAAGGATTTCCCGTTCCCGGAGTCGGCACCCATTTACCCGGACCATGTGCAAATGGCGCAGTACCTGGTGGACTATGCCGAGCGTTTTGATTTGCGCAGGCACATCCGCTTCAATTCCAAAGTAACCGCAGTTGAACAGCAGGCCGGTGTGGGTTGGCAGGTAACCCTGGCTGACGGAACAGGTGAGGCCTTTGATGCCGTGGTTATCGCCACCGGGCACCAGGGCGTGCCCAGCCATCCGCCGTTTGCTGGGGAGTTCACCGGCGAATACCTGCATTCACACAGCTACCGCGTGCCTGAACCGTTCAAGGGCAAAGAGGTGCTGGTGGTGGGCGCGGGCAACAGCGCCTGCGACATTGCCTCTGACATCTGCACCGTGACAAAGTCGACGACGATGGCCGCGCGTTCGCCCGTGTTGCTGATGCCACGCATGTTTCTGGGCGTGCCCACCTCGCGCGTGCTTGGGAAAATCGAAAAACCCTGGATGCCCTGGGCCATCCGCCGGCGCATGCGCGAGTTGATCGCCCGCATGGCGCACGGGCGCATGGAGCAGTGGGGTTTTGTGACGCCAAAAACGCTCACCCATCCAGCCGGGCACCATCTGCTGATCGGGCATTTCATCTGGAACCGCATCAAGGCCAAACCGGGCATTGCCAGAGTCAGCGGCGACGTCGTCACGTTTTCAGATGGCACGAGCAAACGATTTGACACCCTGATCGCCGCCACGGGTTATGAAGTGCATCTGCCGTTTTTGAGCGCGAAACTCTCACCCATGAAGGGGCGCTGGCTGGAGCTGTTTCATCAGGTCGTGAAGCCTGGTGTTGCGGGGATTTATTTTGTCGGCTTTTTCAACGTGAGCGGCGGCGGCAATATCCGCATGATGGACGACCAGTGCGAGTGGGTGGCCGGGCTTGAGGCGGGCGCCTTGAAACTGCCGGACCAGGCGGTGATGGAGCGGGCGATTGTGAAAGAGCGGGAAGCCATCGCACGGCTCTACCCGGACAGCCCGCGTTATGCGCTCGAGCTGGACCCGCGCGTCTATCGCGCGTCATTGGCCGGCGAAATGCGCCGCGCCGCAAGAGTTTAAGGAGACCCGATGTCTGGAATCGTGGGAATCGATGTGGGCGGAACCTTCACCGACCTGTTTTTTTCGGGGGACGAGAAACGCCCGCATTTGATCCTGAAGGTGCCTTCAACGCCGCAAGACCCATCGATCGGGCTGTTGAATTCCCTCAAGGCAGCCGGAATTTCTGCCGGCGAACTCGATGCGATTCTGCACGGTACCACCATCGCCACCAATGCCGTGATCGAGCGCAAAGGCGCCCGCTGTGCCTTGATCACGACGGCGGGTTTCCGCGACATTCTGGAGCTGGGCCGGCGCGACCGCCCAAACATGTATGGCCTGGAAGGCACACACGAGCCCCTGGTGCCACGTGACTTGCGCTTTGAGGTGAACGAACGCCTGGACTTCGAAGGCAATGAACTGGTGCCGCTGGACGTGCCAGGGCTGCGCGCGATTGGTGAGGCTTTGAAGACGCTTGAAGTCGAGTCGGTGGTCATTTCTTTCATGCACGCCTATGCCAACCCGGCGCACGAATTGCAGGCGCGCGACGTGCTGGCTGCCATCAACCCCGCGTGGGAACTGGTGGCCGCTACTTCGGTGGTGCGCGAATATTACGAATTTGAGCGCACCAGCACGGCCGTGGTGCAGGGTTACCTGCAACCGCTCGTCGCGCGGTATGCCAAGAACCTGGCGCGCCAATTGGGCAACTGGGGCTATGGGCGGGACGTCGCCATCATGCAGTCCAACGGCGGCGTGGCACCGTTGCGGCAACTCGGTGAGCGCTCAGCCTACATCGTGCGCTCCGGTCCTGCGGCGGGGGTCATGGCCGCCGCGCGGTTGGCGGCCGAAGCCGGGTTCTCGCACATCATCACGGGCGACATGGGGGGCACCAGTTTTGACGTGGCAGTGGTCATTGATGGCGAGCCGAACGTAGCGGAGATCACCAACCTGGACTTTCGCATTCCGTTGCGCCTTCCAATGATTGACGTGCACACCATCGGCGCAGGTGGCGGCAGCATTGCCCACCTGGACCGCGGCGGCATGTTGCTGGTGGGACCACGCAGTGCGGGAGCCGTGCCGGGGCCGGTGGCCTACCGGCGCGGAGGGACCGAGCCCACGGTGACCGATGCCAACATTGTGCTGGGCCGCATCAACCCGGCCAGCCCCATGAACGGAACCGACGCCACGCTGGACGTTGCCGGAGCGCGGGCGGCCGTCAAAGGACTGGGCGAAAAGATGGGCCTGGGCCTGGAGCACGCTGCCGAAGCCATCCTGGCCGTGGTGAACCAGCGCATGGCGGGGCGAATCCGCCTGATGTCGATCGAACGCGGCCTGGACCCCCGTGACTTTGCGTTGGTGGCTTTTGGCGGCGCCGGGCCCTTGCACGGCGGCGCCTTGATTCGAGAGGTGGGTATCAGCACCATGCTGGTGCCCCTCTACCCCGGAGTTTTGTGCGCATTGGGTTGTGTGTATGCAGACTTGCGCTACGACATTTCCCAAACGCTGGAAAAACGGCTCGACAAGCTGGGCGCCGGAGAATTGGTTGAAATCATTGAGCGCCAGCGCGAGCAGGGGCAGGCGCAGATCGACGGCAGCCAGGTTCCGGTCGATGTCACCACCATCACCCATGCCGCAGACATGGCGTACGCCGGCCAGATCCATTCACTGCGGGTGATGATCGACGCGAGCTGGAGCACCCAACGCCTGGAGCAGGCTTTCAACGATGTATACCGCGAGACCTTTGGCAACACCCTGGTTGGCATGCCGGTGGTGATCGTCAACCTTCGCACCATTGCGGTGGGTCGGCGTTCGAGCGCGGCACTGCCTTTGAGCAGCTCAAAAGCTACCGGCACTCCAAAAGCGGCTTCACGCCGCCCGGTGCATTTCAATGCCTGGTACGACACGCCGGTCTACTTGCGTGGTGACCTGGCGCCCGGCATGTCATTCGACGGCCCGGCGATTGTGGAGCAAAGTGACACCACGACCGTTGTGGAGCCGGACATGCATGTGACCGTGGACCCCAAAGGCAACCTCTTGGTGACAGTG
>JANMMR010000042.1:0-1598 GCA_031373455.1 Rhodoferax sp. | reverse complement strand
CGTCCACAATCACCGGCTGGCCCAGCGCGGCGGTGAGCCGTTCGGCCATCAGGCGCGCCACCACATCAGAAGTGCCGCCAGGCGGGAAGGGAATGACGATGCGCACGGTGCGCTCAGGCCAGGTGGCGGCGTGCAGCTGCGCAGGCAGGCCCGCAACGATTCCCGCTCCGGTGACGGCGACCGTACCCGCAAGCGCCCTGTGAATCACGCTGCGTCGCGAAACTTTTGTTGCCTGCTTCATCGCGATGCTCCTTGATCAGTGCGATGCCAGAGTTTTGGCAATAGACGGCTCATACGCCCCATCGACCAAAATGAACAACATGCGGCAGGTTTTGCCCGAGCGGTTCGCCCAAGCGTGGTTGGTGCCGCGCTGGATGACGACGCTGCCGACCTTGAGCTCAACCTCACTGTCGTCCAGAACCAGCGTGAGTTCGCCTTCAATCACGATGCCGTAGTCCACCGTTTCGGTGCGGTGCATCAGGGGGTGGGGCGAGTCGGCCTTGACGGTGGATGTGGCGGCGTTGCCGGTCTGCTCAAACACAGCTTTCATGCTCGCCGCACCATGTTTTAGGAAATCTTCCGTATCGGGCGGAATGTCCACGTAACGGATGCGCGTGCCCAGTTTGGGAGGCGACAAGGTCAAGGGGCCGGTGCTGGGGTCTGCACCGTTGTCCACCACCACCGGTGTTGCGGCGGTACACCATACTTCATGGAAGACGGTGCCGGGCACGCCTTTGATTTCTGCCACAGTGGGCAAAGGCCCGTTGCTGCTGACAATGGCTTTGCCTGCGGCATCATGGCCGGTGACGACGCGGTGAATGGGGGGGAAACTCATGTGGCTGCTCCTTGGGTTTGAAATGCGCGCTGATCAACGGCATCAGGTGGTGGGCACGGGCATGTCCTGTTTTGAAAACAGCATGGATGACCGGGCTTCGGGCGGAATCGGCGGCAGCGCTGCATCCCATTGTTCCCAAGCCTGGCGCAGGGTGTCGAGTTGCTCCGGATAACGCTTCGCCAGGTTGGCGCGCTCGCGCGCGTCGGTGTTCAGGTCAAACAGATAGTCGATGCCGTCTACCCGCAGGTATTTGTGGCCCGCGCGGATCAGGGCACGTTGCTCTCGGTGTTTCATGCGCCAGGCCAGGTCACCCGGTCGTTGCCATGCCGGGTCTTTGAACACCGCCTGCAAATCGATGCCATCCAGCGGACAAGACGGGTCGGCCTGCACACCGGCGGCGGCCAGCATCGTGGCGGTCCAGTCCATGGTCAGGCTGGGGCAGGCGCTCACGCTGCCAGGTTGGATGCGGGCAGGCCAGCGTGCCACTAAAGGCACACGAATGCCGCCTTCAAGCAAGTCCATTTTCTGGCCGACAAAAGGCCAGTTGTTGGAAAACCTCTCGCCGCCGTTGTCGCTGGTGAAAACGATCAAGGTGTTTTCGGCAAGCCCCTTTTTCCCAAGTGCGTCCAGCAGCCAGCCAATGCCTTCGTCCATGTGGTGGATCATGCGATGGTAGGTGGCCAGCGAGCCGCCATCCAGGTGGGCACCGTTGTTGAAAGTACGTTTGGATTCCTCGGCATCATCGCGCGTCAGCCAGGGCCAG
>JANMMR010000041.1:0-1985 GCA_031373455.1 Rhodoferax sp. | reverse complement strand
GGCCGCTGGCAATACCGCCTGCGCGGCGCGGCAGAGGAGCCCATCGCGGCGGCGCACGGCGACAAGATCATTGGTCTGCCGCCAGAGCATCCCACGCTGCCGTCCCTGTTGTGCAAGGCGGGTTACAACACGGCGCTGGTGGGCAAATGGCATTTGGGCTACCCGCCCCACTTCGGGCCGCGCAAGTCCGGCTATCAGGAATATTTTGGTTTTCACTCAGGGGGCGCAGACTACTTTGCGCACACCGGCCCGCGCGGCGGCAAGGATTTGTGGGACAACGAAACCCCGGTGGAGGTCGAGGGGTACATGACCGATCTGCTCAGCCAGCGGGCGGTTGACTTTGTCAACCGGCAAAACAGCGACGTCCCGTTCTTGCTCAGCCTGCATTACAGCGCCCCGCACTGGCCCTGGCTGACCCGTGAGGACGCCCTAGAGTCCAAACGCACCTTCAACAGCGGCGTCCACCTGGACGGCGGCTCTTTGGCCACCTACCAGCGCATGATTCACCACATGGACGAGGGCATCGGCTGGCTGCTGGATGCGTTGGACAAAAAGGGGCTGGCCGACAACACGCTGATTGTGTTTACCAGTGATAACGGCGGTGAGCGCTTCTCCAACAACTGGCCTTTTGTCGGCCAGAAGATGGATTTGCTCGAAGGCGGCATTCGCGTGCCTCTACTGGCGCGATGGCCCACCCGCATCCAACCTGGCAGCGTGAGCGCCCGCCCCAGCCTGACGATGGACTGGACCGCCACCATGCTGGCCGCTGCGGGCGTGCAGGCCGACCCGTCCTACCCGCTGGACGGTGTCGATTTACAAAATGTCTTCAGCGACCCGGCCTGGCGGCGCCCCGGTGACCTTGCCTGGCGCATGAAACACCGCGAGCAACGCGCCCTGAACCGCGCAGGCCACAAATACCTGCGGGTGGACGGCGTCGACTACTTGTTTGACCTGAACACCGACGCACGCGAACGCGCCAATCTGGCCAAGCGGTATCCGGAACAGCTGAACGTGCTTCGCAGCGCCTGGGAAACCTGGAATGCCGTGCTGCCGCCGATACCGCCCGAAGCCCGGTCCATGATGCCCTATTCAAAGCAGGACATGCCTGTGCCCACAACCTGAACCTTCGCCATCCTGACATTCAACTGCAAGGAGCAGCACCATGAGTTTTCCCCCCATCCACCGCGTTGTAACCGGCCACGACGCCCGTGGCAAAGCGATCGTCACCAGCAATGGTCCACTGCCCACCGTGGCCGAAATCACTGCCATTCCCGGTACGGTTTTCCACGAAGTCTGGTGCACCGGCCAAATGCCGGTTTTGGTGGACAACGGTGTAGACCCCAGTTTGGGGCCCTTGATGCTGCCGCCGCCCAAAAACGGCACGCGGATCCGTTTTGTGGACATCCCGCCCGATACGCCTGAGCTGCTCGCCCATGGCGCAAGCCAAATGAAAGCCGCCTTTTCTCAAATCGGCGATGTGGCTGCGTCCACCGTCAAGGCCGACTCGCCCCATCCGCTGATGCACCGCACCGAAACCGTTGATTACGGCATCGTCATTGAAGGCGCGCTCACGCTGGTGCTGGACGACTCGGAGGTTGAACTCAAGGTCGGCAGTGTCGTCGTCCAGCGCGGTACCAACCATGCCTGGGCCAACCGCTCCGGCAAGCTGTGCCGCATGTTGTTCGTTCTGGTCGATGGGGAATACGCGCCTGCCATTGCCAAAACACTGGCACCTCACTGATCAAGGAGCGACACGATGAAGCAGGCTTCAGCCCTTTCACGGCGCAGACTCGTCCAGGCGACGCTCACGTGTGTCACTGCAGGCGTATTTGTTGGCCTGCCGACGCAGCTGCACGCCGCCACCTGGCCTGAGCGCACCGTGCGCATCGTCATTCCCTTCCCGCCTGGCGGCACTTCTGATGTGGTGGCGCGCCTGATGGCCGAACGGCTCACCGCCGCGCTGGGCCAGCCGGTGATTGTGGACG
>JANMMR010000023.1:0-15889 GCA_031373455.1 Rhodoferax sp. | reverse complement strand
GCTGATCGCCAGACCGATCACCAACAACGGGTAGTTGATGACGCCGTCAATTTTGGCGGCCAAAGCCACAGCAATCACGTTATCCAGACTCATCACCAAGTCGGCAATCAGGATGGTGCGAATGGCAGCAACAAAACTGATGCTTTTGACCTCGCCGCCTTCTTCACCTTCATTTTCATCCATCAGCAGTTGCACGCCAATGTACAAGAGCAGCAAGCCGCCAACCAATTGCACGTATTTCCATTGCAGCAAATATGCTGCAATGAACGTCAACAGAATCCGCAAAATGACGGCGCCGGCAGAACCCCACAAAATTGCCTGCTTTTGTTGAACCGGCGGCAAGGTGCGCGCGGCCAGTGCAATGACAACGGCGTTGTCGCCGGAAAGAATGATGTTGATCCAGATGATTTGACCCAGCGCCAGCCAAAAGGCCGGGGTCTGAATAATTTCCATAACGCTCTCCGAAATTTCTATGTGTTTGGAATGCTATTGTAACAATAGCATTTGACGCTTTGTATTCAACGTAACCGACCGCTTTTTCCAACAAAAGCAGGACAATTGGCGTCCGTCAGTGTACCTTGGCAGCAATCGGGGCTTGCTCGGTTGCTGTCGCCCGCAAAAACCGGCGCCATGACAGGGCCCGCGCGGCCAGGCGCGTCAGATCAATGCTTTGAGCAGCTTCCCCATCTCCGAAGGGTTGCGCGTCACCTTAAAGCCGCATTCCTCCATGATCGCCAATTTGGCGTCCGCCGTGTCCGCGCCGCCGCTGATCAGCGCGCCCGCATGGCCCATGCGTTTGCCAGCTGGCGCGGTAACGCCCGCAATGAAGCCAACGATCGGCTTCTTCATGTTCGCCTTGCACCAGCGCGCAGCGTCGGCTTCATCCGGTCCGCCGATCTCGCCAATCATGACGACAGCGTCTGTGTCGGGGTCGTCATTGAAGGCCTGCATCACGTCGATGTGTTTGAGGCCGTTGATCGGATCGCCGCCAATGCCGACCGCAGTGGATTGACCCAGGCCGATATCTGTCAGCTGCGCCACCGCCTCATAGGTGAGCGTGCCCGAGCGGCTGACCACACCGATTCGCCCTTTTCGATGGATGTGGCCCGGCATGATGCCGATCTTGATTTCATCCGGCGTGATCAGGCCCGGGCAATTCGGCCCCAGCAGCAACGTGCGTTTGCCGCCAGCGGCTTCTTTGCGCTTCATCTTGTTGCGGATTTCGAGCATGTCACGCACCGGAATTCCCTCGGTGATGCAGATTGCCAAGTCCAGATCGGCCTCAACCGCCTCCCAGATGGCCGCTGCAGCACCTGCAGGCGGCACGTAGATCACACTAACCGTGGCACCGGTTTGCTGGGCAGCTTCCTTGACCGAGGCAAAAATCGGAATGTCAAAAATCCGTTCGCCGGCCTTTTTCGGGTTCACACCGGCAACAAAGCAATTTTTGCCATTGGCGTATTCCTGGCACTTCTCGGTGTGGAACTGACCGGTCTTGCCGGTGATGCCCTGCGTGATGACGCGCGTGTTTTTGTTGATGTAGATCGACATGGTGGTTTCCTGTTCAGCCCTGGACCGACGCCACGACTTTTTGCGCCGCCTCGGCCATCGTGTCGGCACTGATGATCGGCAGGCCGGAGTCGGCCAGCATCTGTTTGCCCAGCGCCTCGTTGGTGCCTTTCATCCGCACCACCAATGGAACGGAAAGGTTTGTGGCCTTGCACGCGGTGATGATGCCGGTGGCGATGGTGTCGCATTTCATGATGCCGCCGAAGATGTTGACCAAAATGGCCTTCACTTTCTTGTTTTTCAGCATGATCTTGAAGGCTTCGGTGACCTTCTCGGGTGTGGCGCCGCCGCCCACGTCCAGAAAGTTGGCCGGCTCGGCGCCAAACAGCTTGATGGTGTCCATCGTGGCCATCGCCAGGCCGGCGCCGTTGACGAGGCAACCAATGTTGCCGTCCAGGCTGATGTAAGCCAGGTCAAACTTGCTGGCTTCGATTTCGGCCGGGTCTTCTTCGTCCAGATCTCGCAGCGCCACGATTTCCGGATGGCGGAACAAGGCGTTGGCGTCAAAGTTGAACTTCGCATCCAGCGCCTTGATGCCACCGCCGCCTTCAAGAATCATCGGGTTGATTTCGACCAGCGAAGCATCGGTGTTCATGTACACCGTATAGAGCTTCTGCAAGACGCCAACCGCTGCCGCCGTGGAACCGGCCGGCACACCGATGCCGTTGGCCAGTTGTGTTGCCTGCGCCACCGTCAGGCCGGCTGCCGGGTCGACAAACACCTTGATGATTTTTTCCGGCGTGTCATGGGCGACTTCCTCGATGTTCATGCCGCCTTCGGATGATGCCATGAACGCGACCTGCTGTGTGGCGCGGTCTGTCACGGCCGAAACGTAATATTCCTTCTTGATGTCGGCACCGTCTTCGATCAGCAAGCGGCGGACTTTTTGGCCAGCCGGGCCGGTCTGGTGGGTAACCAGCTGCATACCCAGGATTTCACCGGCCAGTTTTCGCACCTCATCAATCGAGCGCGCCAACTTCACGCCGCCGCCCTTGCCGCGCCCGCCGGCATGGATTTGCGCCTTGACCACCCAAACCGGGCCGCCCAGTTTTTGCGCGGCTTCAACAGCCTCCTGCACGGTGAATGCGGCAATGCCGTTGGGCACCGGAATGCCGGCTTCGCGCAAGATGTCCTTGCCCTGGTACTCGTGAATCTTCATGAGGAGCTTCTCGGAAATGGAATAAATGCCCAATGCGCCGGCAATGCATGGATTGAGGCCAAAACGGCATCAAACCCATGCGCAATTGCCATTGAACAACGCAGCGCTGAAATGTATCATGCTGCATTGCACCATAACTTGCGGCAAACTTGCAGTTGCCGCCCCACGCCAGGAAGCCTTGTGCCATGCCCAAAATATTCATTGACGGAGAAGCGGGAACCACCGGTCTGCAGATCCGGGAACGGCTTCAGGGCTTGCCCTCGGTGGAGGTTGTCAGCATCGCGCCCGAGTTGCGCAAGGACCCGGCGGCGAAGGCCGCGCTGATGGCCAAGGTCGACCTGGTGGTGTTGTGCCTGCACGATGGCGCGGCGGTTGAATCGGTGGCGATGATTGACGCCATTGCAGGCCCGCAACCCAAAATCATCGACGCCTCCAGCGCCCACCGCGTGGCGCCGGGCTGGGTTTACGGCTTTCCCGAGCTCAATGCCGCACAGGCGGCGGCCGTGAAATCTGCCCAGCGCGTGGCCAACCCGGGTTGTTACCCCACGGGCGGCATTGCACTGGTGCGCCCGCTGGTAGAAGCCGGGCTGATGCCCAAGGACTACCCGGTGGTGATGCAGGGCTTCTCCGGCTATTCAGGCGGCGGCCGGCCGATGATTGAAACGTATGAGATCACCAAAACCGCACCGCCGCTGGACGTTTATGGCCTGGGCCTGGAACACAAACACGTGCCCGAATTCCACCAGTATTCGGGCCTGAGCCGCCGCCCGATTTTTGTCGCAGCGGTGGGCAACTTCTACAGCGGCATGATCGACCAGATCGGCTTGCACTTTGATTTGCTCACGGGCGTGAGCAAGACAAGCCAGCTCGAAGAAGCCCTGCGCGCTCACTACAAGGGCAGCGAGTGGGTGAAAGTGGTTGCGCCAGAGGCCAACGGCCGCATGGAAGCGCAGGCGCTCAACGGCACCAATCGCCTGGAGCTCAGTGTGTACGGCAACGACAAACTCGGCCAGGCGGTGTTGACCGCCAAATACGACAACCTGGGCAAAGGCGCCAGTGGCGCGGCGGTGCAGAACCTGAAACTGATGCTCGGGGTTTGACGGGGCTGCGATTTGAGCTTTTAATTGCTATATTTTATATAGCAAAATACGCACATAATCCAAGACTTGGAGCCCAATTGGCATTCAACCTTCGTCAACCGGCCCTGCCAGCACCCGCCTAATGGTGTCGCCGCTGAAACCCCGGCTGGCCAGGTAACGGATTTGCTTGCCGCGTTCTGAGGCGATCGCGCCGCGATCGGCGGGTTGGCCTGAGCCGTCGGATCCACCGGCCTTGTTGGCGAATTTCTTTTCCCACAGCAACCGCGCCCGCGCCAGCTCCGTTGATTGCAGCCCGGCCACAGCTTCGGTGACGACCTCGCGGTCTACGCCCTTGCCCTGCAGCTCCTGGCGGATGCGCGCGGCGCCGAGTTTGGCCGAGCGGCGGTTGACCACCGACTCGACAACCCGCTGCTCGCTGATGAACCCCTTGGCCTCCAACTCGTCGAGTATTTTGCCCAACTCGCCCGGTGTTTCTTCAAACGACGCCAGACGGCGCTCCAACTCCAGGCGCGAATGCTCGCGCCCGCTCAAAAGCCGCAAGGCGCGGCCTTTGAGGGAGAGTTGGGACAAGATCGAATTCACGTATTTTATGGAAAATAAATAATATTTTTATTATAAATAATCAGTATTTAATAATAAATTAGTAGCATTAAATTGATATTTAACGTGACTTGATATTAATTTTTATTCGCATTAAATTTACTCAGAAACTTTTTTACCACCTGATTTCGGCTTCTCAACCACCTCCGGCTCGCCTGGCAGGAGCGGAATGCCCAAAGACGCGCGCACCTTGTTCTCGATTTCGGTCGACAGCCCAGGGTTTTCGCGCAAAAACTCGCGCGCGTTGTCGCGACCCTGACCGATTTTTTCGCCGTTGTAGGCGTACCAGGCGCCCGATTTGTCGATGATGTTGGCGGCCACACCCATATCGATGATCTCGCCGTGGC
Source organism: Rhodoferax sp. (assembly GCA_031373455.1). GTDB lineage: Bacteria > Pseudomonadota > Gammaproteobacteria > Burkholderiales > Burkholderiaceae_C > JANYCG01. The sequence continues at coordinate 11,114 of JANMMR010000023.1, read as the reverse complement.
GGCTGATGCCTTCGCCAAACAAAATGTCGAACTCGGCCGTCTTGAAGGGTGGCGCGACTTTGTTTTTGACGACCTTCACCTTCGTCTCGTTGCCAATCGCCTCTTCACCTTTCTTGATGGTGCCGGTGCGGCGGATATCGAGGCGCACCGAGGCGTAAAACTTCAGCGCGTTGCCGCCTGTGGTGGTCTCGGGGCTGCCAAACATCACACCGATCTTCATGCGGATCTGGTTGATGAAAATGACCATGCAGTTGGTTTTCTTGATGTGTGCGGTGAGTTTGCGCAGCGCCTGGCTCATCAGGCGGGCCTGCAGGCCGGGCAATGAATCACCCATTTCGCCTTCCAGCTCGGCCTTCGGGGTCAGGGCGGCCACGGAGTCGACCACGATCAGGTCGACCGCGCCGGAGCGAACGAGTGAATCGACGATTTCCAGCGCCTGCTCGCCAGTGTCAGGCTGGCTGATCAACAGGTCTTGCAGGTTGACGCCGAGTTTTTGCGCGTACTGGATGTCCAGCGCATGCTCGGCATCGACAAACGCGCAGGTTCCGAGCAGTTTTTGCATCTGGGCGATGACTTGCAACGTCAAGGTGGTTTTGCCAGACGACTCCGGGCCGTAAATCTCCACCACGCGCCCGCGCGGCAGGCCACCCACGCCCAGGGCGATGTCCAGCCCCAAAGAACCGGTGGAGCAAACCTGGATGTCTTCAATCACCTCGCCTTCGCCCAAGCGCATGATGGTGCCCTTGCCGAATTGTTTTTCGATCTGCAGCAGCGCGGCCTGCAAAGCCTTGGCTTTTTCGGTGTTGGCAGCGAGGTTGAGGGCGGAGGTGCCGGTTGAGGCATTGTTTTTGGTGGGTGCGTCCATGAAAATATCCTTGAAAATCAATAAGTTGAAGTTAAAACGGGTAAAAATCGGGTCTCGCAACCGATCTGCTTTTATCAACAAGCTGGATGCTTGAACAGTATCTTAACGCAGCAACTTCAAATTGGTAAACAGTTTTTTTAGTCAGTTTAGCTTACTATATACAGGTGCCTGACAGCAACTCTCCCAACGCAGAAACAGCCGCATCTGAACGACCGGACGACCGTTGGCGCCAGGCCCACCTGGGTTACCTCATGGGCCGGGCGCTGCAGCGATTCGATGCCCGTGTGCTGGCGCTGATGGCACAAGACGACAACGTGCCGCTGGCGCTTGCCAACCTCGCCCGAAACCGGCAGGTCAGCGCCGCGCACATCCACATCACCCGCCATTTGCCGCTCGAAGGCGCCCGCCTGACAGACCTTGCCGCAAGCGCCGCCATAAGCAAGCAGGCCATGGGCAAGCTGGTGGACCAATGCGAAGCCTGGGCACTGGTCACCCGCACGCCCGACCCGCGCGACGCCCGCGCCAAATGGGTTGCCTTCACACCACTGGGCCACGTCTGGCTGAAGGCGTTTGAAACCGCTGTGGCACAAGCCGAAGCCGAATTGCAGCTTGCGGTGGGTGAACAGGTGGCCACGGTGATTTCGATCGGGCTGGAGGCGTATGCCGGTTAAAGCTTTATTGGCCCGGCAGTGCGGGCCTCACCCTAAAATGCCCTCAAACCACAAGGCAAGGAAACCCAATGCGTGTTCTGATTGCTGAAGACGACCAGGTCCTGGCCGATGGCCTCAAGCGCGCCCTGCGCAGCAGCGGCGCAGCGGTGGACCACGTGTCCGACGGTGCACAGGCCGACGCCGCCCTCATGACCAACAGCGAGTTTGATTTGCTGATCCTGGACTTGGGCCTGCCCCGCCTGCATGGCCTGGAGGTGCTCAAACGTCTGCGCGCACGGGGCTCGTCGATGCCGGTGCTGATCCTCACTGCAGCCGAAAGTGTGGAAGAGCGCGTCAAGGGCCTCGATCTGGGCGCCGATGACTATATGGCCAAGCCCTTCAGCCTGCAGGAGCTCGAAGCGCGGGCGCGAGCCCTCATACGCCGCGGCGCCGGCGCTACCAGCAACGTCATCAAACACGGGCCGCTGGTGTACGACCAAAGCGGCCGTGTAGCCACACTCGACGGCAAGATGGTCGAACTCTCGGCGCGCGAGCTGGGCCTGCTCGAAGTGCTCTTGCAGCGCACCGGCAGGCTGGTCAGCAAAGACCAGCTGGTCGAGCGCCTGTGCGAATGGGGCGACGAAGTCAGCAACAACGCCATCGAGGTGTACATCCACCGCTTGCGGAAAAAAATCGAAAAAGGCCCGGTGCGCATCGCCACCGTGCGCGGTTTGGGGTATTGCCTAGAAAAAATCCCTGGATGAGGATTTAATGACAGATGACCTCGGCTTTGCCGAGATGACTTCGCTGCGCTTCGATGACTGCGCTTCGCGCCATGACAGTCGCCTGAAGTCATACGGCGAAGCGGCTTCATTCAAGCGCAGCGAAGTCATGGCGCAAAGCGCAGTCATCAAGCCGCAACATGGCATTTAATTTCTTTAAACGCGAGCAGCGTTCGCTGTTCGGCGAAATCCTGGACTGGATGCTGACGCCGCTGCTGCTGCTGTGGCCCGTGAGCCTGGTGCTCACCTGGATCGTCGCCCAGGGCATCGCCGGCAAACCGTTTGACCGTGCGCTCGAATACAACGCGGGCGCACTGGCCCAGCTGGTCACCCTGCAGGGCGGGCGGATGCAGTTCAATCTGCCGCAACCGGCCCGCGAGTTGTTGCGCGCCGACGACACCGACGCCATTTATTACCAGGTGCTCGGGCTGCGCGGCGAGTTCGTCAGCGGCGAGCGCGAACTGCCCCTGCCGCAAGACACCGAAAAATCGTTGTCCGGCGAGGTGCGCCTGCGTGACGACACGTTCAAGGGTGTGGACATCAAGGTGGCGTATATCTGGGTCAAACCCGATCCGGCCAACGCCCGCCTCGCCCTGGTGCAGGTGGCAGAGACGCTCGAGAAGCGCTCGATTCTGGCCACCGAGATCATCAAGGGTGTGATGTTGCCGCAGTTCGTCATCCTGCCGCTGGCGGTGTTGTTGATCTGGCTGGCGCTGGCGCAGGCCATCAAACCCCTGCACGAGCTTGAAGAGCGCATCCGCGCGCGCCGCCCGGACGACATGAGCCCGCTGGACATTGAAGAGGTGCCCCTGGAAATCGCACCGATGGCCGCCAGCGTGAACGACCTGCTGATGCGCCTCAACGACTCCATCACCACGCAAAAACGTTTCCTTGCTGACGCCGCGCACCAGCTCAAGACGCCGCTGGCCGGTTTGCGCATGCAGGCGGACCTGGCCCTGCGCGAAGGCGCTGACACCGCCGAATTGAAGCAGTCGCTGCGGCAAATCGGCCTGAGCAGCATTCGCGCTACCCACACAGTCAACCAGTTGCTGGCGCTGGCCCGCGCCGAAGCGGGCGGCACGGCCATGACGCGCCAACGTTGCGACCTGGTCCAATTGGTCACAGAGGTGATCCAGGATTGCCTGCCCCGGGCCCTGGACAAACACATTGACCTGGGCCTTGAGGGCGCAAGCGCGGGCATGCCCGGGGTGATGGTGGACGGCAACCCGACACTGCTTAAAGAGATGGTGCGGAATCTGGTCGACAACGCCATCGCTTACACGCCGTCGACCCTGTCGGCGCCCGGGGTTATCACCGTGCGGGTGGTTTCCGACCTGGCGCGCAAGACGCTTGAATTGCAGGTTGAAGACTCCGGGCCGGGGATTGCGCCGTCGGAAAGGGTGCTGGTCTTCCAGCCGTTTTACCGGGTATTGGGCAACGAAGCGGACGGCTCGGGCTTGGGTCTTCCGATCGTGCAGGAGATCGCTACGCAACACCAGGCCACCGTCACCCTCAATGACGCCCGGCCAGGCCAAATGCCCCCGGGCGCACGGTTCACTGTGCGTTTTGAGCGGCTGGCCAAAGTGGTTCAGGCAGGCTGACTGCGAGACGGCAGCAGCTGACGGAAAACGCCGTCACAGCCGGGATCCTATTTGCAGGCTCGAAAGGCGCGGCCCGCCAGCAATGGCTTGAGGTCCTCAAGGCGGGGGCGCAAGGCGTCATCAACTGCAGTCAATTTCAACACCCAGCTTTTGGACTCGGCACGTTCTTGCAGCACTTTCGCCGTGCGCACACCGCGCCGCGCCAGGGCCGCCAATGCCGATTCAGCCTCGCCCGGTGAGGCATAAGCACCAAGAGACAGGCCCGGCTCCAGCGCCGCATTGCCCAGCGGCTCGTACTTGAGGTTGAGCGACGACAACTCACTGCGCTTGGCCGCAAGCGCTTGCGCATTGGGGTACTTGCCCATGTAGATGATCCAGCGGCCTGGCTCGCTGGCGGCTTCAAATTCCCAGCCGCCGCCCGGCAGATTGGCTTCGAGTGCCCGGCGCAGCGCGACCGATTGCGTCTCGTCAAAACCGCCGGCCAGCAGGCATTCGGGTGCCCTGGTGGCGGCCTGCGACAGAGCTTCCATGCGTCGCACTTCATCGGTCCGCAACACGCGGATCGCTTCGGGCCGGATTTGTTGCGCCAGCCGCTCCGGCTCCCGGCTAAGGGCGGGCGCGTAGCCCCAGGCCGCCAACAGGCCCTGGGACCAGGCAAAGTAGGCCCCATTGGCAAGCACCAAGAGTAAAACCAGGAATCGCAGCATGGGTATCGGTTGATCAGGTTGCCGGTGCAGTCAGTGGTCCGCCTGGGCGCACGCTGACTTCAGAACTGCTGATTTTTACCACGCCAGCGGTGGATTGCAGCAAAAGCGAGCCCATGGCGTCAACGCCTTGGGCCGTGCCGCTAACCGGGTTGCTGCCACTGACCGTCACCTCCTGACCGGCAAGCGCATCCAATTCGTTGAAGCGGCGTTGAAAGGGCGCAAACCCAGATTGCTCGAACTGTTTGACGGCTGCCACCAAGGGCAGAGCGATGTGGCCCAGGGCCACCGACGCATCCACGCCTGGCAGCAACTCCGCCAGACCAGCCGGTGGCGTGGCCAGACCGGTTCCGTCACGCGGCAGAATGTTGACGCCAACGCCAATCACCAGGTAACGGCCGGGCTGGGCTGCCAACGGTGCGGTTTCAATCAGTATGCCGCCCAGTTTTCGCCCGTTGATCCACAGGTCGTTGGGCCACTTCAAACGCAACTGGGGGTGCAGGCTTTGCGCAATGCCGATGCCCACCGCCAGCGACAGGCCTGACCAGTCGCCAGGAGCCAGCTCCAGCCCGAGCGAGAACATCAAATCCGGTGATTTCAGGCCAGCGCCGGCGTCAAACCAGGTGCGCCCCAAGCGCCCGCGGCCGGCGGTTTGATGCTCTGCCACCAGGAGGATGGGCGCGGTCTGGCCAGCCTTGGCGCGGCGCATCAGCTCGGAATTGGTGGAGTCGATCTGGGCCAGGATTTCGACCGTGAAACCCGGCAGCACCGGCGCGACCTGCTCCAATATCGTCCCCACGCTTTCCCGCTTCGGGCGGACGCTGCCCCCCGAGGGAAATTGCCCGCCAGTATCAATCACCTTCGCGCCTCAGCGCTTGCGTTTCGGTGCCAACAGCGTTCCGCGGCAATTCTTCGCGCCACACCAACAGGGGTACTCCGCCTTGAGTTTGGGCGTGTAGCGTTCGTCGATGATGAGGCCATAGTCGTAGTTCAACTCCTCACCGGCCTTGATGTTGCGCAGCGCCTTGATGAAGACCCGGCTGCCCTCTTCGTCAGCCTCGCAATTGGGGTTGCAGGCGTGGTTGATCCAGCGCGAGGAGTTGCCGCCGTACAGGGCGTCGATCACGTGTTTTTCATCGATGTGAAAATAAAACGTGTGGTTGGGGTCGCTCGGGTCGTGCGGGTGGCGGCGCAGCGCTTCCTTCCAGGTGACGATCTGCCCCACATACTCGATGATGGTTTCCCCCTCGGCAATGTCCTTGACGGCGAACACCCCGTTGCCGTGGACGCCGGAGCGGCGGGTCTGAATTCTGCGGTTGTCGCCGGGCGCCGGTTTTTTGCTCACAAGGGTTCCTGAAAATAGCCGGAGAATTTCGGACTTCTCAAAGCCTGTAAAAATTTGGTATGGTGAATTGTGTGCGTGCGTGCGCCCACATGTGCGGGCGTGTGCGCGCACGCGAGAGGCTGAATTGTAGTCATGGGTATATTAGAAGTATGAAAACACTGGTTATTGCAGAAAAACCGTCGGTGGCGCAGGACATCGTGCGTTCGCTCACGCCCACGTCGGGCAAATTCGAGAAGCACGACGAGCATTTCGAAAACGACACCTATATCGTGACCAGCGCGGTAGGCCACCTGGTTGAGATCGCCGCGCCGGAAGAGTTTGACGTGAAACGCGGCAAGTGGAGCTTCGCCAATCTGCCGGTGATCCCGCCGCACTTTGACTTGAAACCGCACGACAAGACCAAAACGCGCCTGAACGCCATCGTCAAACAGGCCAAACGCAAGGATGTGGGCGCGTTTGTGAACGCCTGCGACGCCGGGCGCGAGGGCGAGTTGATCTTCCGGCTGATCCAGCAGTACAGCAAGGTCAAGCTGCCGGTCTCGCGCCTGTGGCTGCAATCCATGACGCCGCAAGCCATCCGCGACGGCTTTGGCGCGCTGCGCACCGACAAACAAATGCTGCCGCTGGCCGACGCAGCGCGTTGCCGCTCCGAGGCCGACTGGCTGGTCGGCATCAACGGCACAAGGGCGATGACGGCCTTCAATTCGCGCGACGGCGGCTTCTTTTTGACCACCGTCGGCCGGGTGCAGACGCCCACGCTGTCGGTGGTGGTTGAGCGCGAAGAGCAGATCCGCAAATTCGTCAGCCGCGACTACTGGGAGATCCACGCCGTGTTCGCCGCCCAGGCGGGCTCCTACCCGGCCAAATGGTTTGACACGCGGTGGAAAAAAGATGCCGACGACGCCGAAAAGAAGGCCGACCGCCTGTGGAACCAGCGCGATGCCGAGGCCATTGCCAATGCCGTGCGAGGGCAGAGCGCCAGCGTCACCTCCGAGTCCAAGCCCAGTACCCAGGCCAGCCCCCTGCTGTTTGATTTGACCAGTTTGCAGCGCGAAGCCAATGGCAAATTCGGCTTTTCCGCGAAAACAACTTTGTCCATCGCGCAAAGCCTGTACGAGCGCCACAAGGCCCTGACCTACCCGCGCACAGACTCGCGCGCCTTGCCGGAAGACTATGTGCCTGTGGTGAACGATACGCTGGAGATGTTGGCCAAGAGTGGCATGAAACATCTGGCACCGTTTGCCGTCATGGCGGTCAAGGGCCATTACGTCAAGCCGTCCAAACGCATTTTTGACAACGCCAAGGTCAGCGACCACTTCGCCATCATCCCCACCTTGCAGGCGCCAAGCGGGCTGTCAGACGCCGAACAAAAGGTCTACGACCTGGTCGTGCGCCGCTTCATGGCGGTTTTCTTCCCGAGCGCTGAATACGAAGTCACAACGCGAATTTCTGTTGTCGCCCACGAAGGCGCTGAACACAGCTTCAAGACCGAAGGCAAAGTGCTGGTCAAACCCGGCTGGCTGGCCATTTACGGCAAGGAAGCCGCAGACGAAGTGGCCGATGCCAAAGACGGCGACAAGGGCCAGAGCCTGGTGCCGGTAGCCCCAGGTGAACGCGTCAAGGCAGCCGAAACGGAAGCCCGGGGCCTGAAAACCCGTCCGCCTGCCCGGTATTCTGAAGCAACACTGCTGGGCGCCATGGAAAACGCGGGCAAAACCGTGGAAGACGATGACCTGCGCGCGGCCATGCACGAAAAGGGTTTGGGCACGCCAGCAACGCGTTCCTCGATCATCGAGGGGTTGATCGCCGAGAAGTACATGCTGCGCGAAGGCCGCGAGTTGATTCCCACCGCCAAAGCCTTCCAGCTCATGACGCTGCTGCGCGGTCTGGGTGTCGAGGAGTTGTCCAAAGCCGAACTCACCGGCGAGTGGGAATACAAGCTCAACCAGATGGAGCACGGCAAACTGAGCCGCGAAGACTTCATGGCTGAAATTGCCGCCATGACCGAACGCATGGTGAAGAAAGCCAAGGAATACGACCGCGACACGATTCCGGGCGACTACGCCACGCTGGCAGCGCCTTGCCCCAATTGCGGCGGCATCGTCAAGGAAAACTACCGCCGTTACACCTGCACCGGGAAATCCGGCAATGACAGCGGCTGTGGTTTCTCATTTGGCAAAACCCCCGCAGGCCGCACCTTCGAAGTGGCCGAAGTGGAGCAGTTTTTGCGCGACAGGAAAATCGGGCCTCTGGACGGTTTCCGCTCCAAAGCGGGTTGGCCTTTCACCGCCGAAATGGTCATCAAGTTCGACGACGAGACCAAAAACTTCAAGCTCGAGTTTGACTTCGGTGACGACAAACAGGGTGAGGAATCGGGCGAAATCATCGATTTCGGGGCCCAGGAGCCGCTTGGCAAATGCCCCAAGTGTGGTGGCAGCATTTTTGAGCTTGGCAAAAACTATGTGTGCGACAAGTCAGTGCCTACACTCGCGCAAACCATTCCCACCTGTGACTTCAAGAGTGGACAAATCATTTTGCAACAACCCATCGTGCGCGAGCAAATGAGCAAATTGCTGGCCACCGGGAAAACCGATTTGCTGGACAAATTCGTCTCCATGCGCACACGGCGCGGCTTCAAGGCCATGTTGGCTTGGGACGCCGAAGCGGGCAAAGTGAATTTTGAATTCGCGCCCTCCAAGTTTCCACCGCGAAAAACGGCCGGCGCCGCGCCCAAGCCGGGTGCGGCCGCCAAAGCGCCAGCCAAATCCTCAGCAAACGCACCGATCGCCAAACCGGCCGCCAAAAAAGCGGCTGCTAAAAAGGCAGCGGCACCACGCAAGGCTGCCGCCAAAAGACCGTCGACGGCGGCCGGCCTGCAACCCAGTGCGGCTTTGGCCGCCGTGATTGGGGGCGAAGCCGTGGCGCGCACCCAGGTGATCAAGAAGTTGTGGGACTACATCAAGGCGCATGGCCTTCAAGATGCGGCGAACAAACGCAACATCAACGCGGATGCGAAGTTGCTGCCGGTGTTTGGCAAAGCGCAGGTGACGATGTTTGAACTCGCCGGCGTGGTGGGCAAACACCTGACAAAACAGGCCTGACGGGGCGGGCCGGACCCGGTTGGCCGGACCCAGCAGACGCCGGGCGGTGGGCGGTGCGCCCTGACCCCTAATGCATGAACTTGCCGTCGCGGCCGATGATGGTCAGGTCCGTGAATGACGACCCTTGGTGGTCTTTGGCGCTGTAGTTGACAGTGAAACCGCCAAAGTTCATGTCGCGCAGCGTTTCCAGGCCGGTGATCAGCGATTCCCGTGTGGGGGTGCGCCCGGCGCGGCGCAAGCCTTCCACCAACACACGGGCCGTGAGGTAACCTTCAAAGCTGGAAAAGTCAAACGCCTTTTCGCCGGCTTCGGTCATGCGCTGCTGGTAGTCCCGAACCACCGGGCTGTTGCCGGAATACGGAAAGGGCACCACCTGCGAAATCACCACGCCACGGCCAGCATCGCCCAACTCATCCGCCAGAGCCTTGGAGCCGACAAAACTGACGTTGAAAAACTGCCCGCCATAACCCTTGCCACGGGCTTGTTTGATAAACGCCGCGCAGGATTTGTAGGCGCTGATCTGCACCACGGCCTCCGGCTGCGCCTTCATGATTTCTTCCAGTGATTTGGCAACGTCCACGCTGTTGCGCTCGACCGTTGCCACCGCCACCGGCTTAAGCTGGCGCTTGGACAGCGCGCGGGTGACACCTTCCAGGCCGGCCTTGCCGTAGGCGTCGTTCTGGTAGAACACGGCGATTTTTTTCAGCCCCAGCGTCGAGAGATGCTGCACGATGCGCTCGGTTTCATCAAAATAGCTGGCGCGCACATGAAAAACGTTCCGGTTGAACGGTTCCCGCAGCGACTGGGCGCCGGTGAACATGCCCACCAACGGGATTTTTTCTTCCGTGATGATGGGCAGTGCCGCAAGCCCTGTGGGTGTGCCAACCGAGCCCGCCAGGGCAAAGACCTTGTCGTCGTTGATCAGTGCCTTTACGGCCGCAGCGGCTTTTTCTGGCTCGTAACCGTCGTCGCGCGTCACCAACTTGATGCTGCGCCCGTTCACACCGCCTTGCGCGTTCACGGCCTTGAAATAACTCTGCATGCCGGCCTGCATGCGCAACCCCAGCTGAGCGGCCGGGCCGCTGGTGGCGGCAAACTGCCCGATGACAATTTCGCTGTCGGAAACACCTTGGGCTTGGGCCGGGACGGCGAAGCTGACAACAGTCGAAATCAACAGCGTGGCAAATCTGGAGAGGCGGTCGGAATATGGCATAGGGTTCCTGAATCAAGAGCAGACAAAGCCTTCACAGTATGACCAAAATGCCCGCGGTTGCCATCAGGGTTGGACAGTCAGCTATGGTTTTGATATGTAAACCGTTGCGCAAACGCACGCGGTGATAATCCGGCAAGCAAACATTGGCCCCGCATTGCTGGCGCCCCCATTGCAAAACCACCCACTCACGGAGTTCCCATGACATTGAAACTTTATTTTTCCCCCGGTGCCTGTTCCTTTGTGCCGCACGCCTTGCTGGAGATGGCCGGTGCCACATTTGAACCCCAGATGGTCAAGCTCGCCGCCGGCGAGCAAAAGACACCCGAATACCTGGCCATCAACCCGCGCGGTCAAGTGCCGGTGCTGGTGACAGACGGCTACCCGCTGACGCAAGTGGTGGCGATCGCGAACTACATCAACGACACTTGGCCCGAAGCGAACCTCCTGCCCAAGGACCCGCTGGCCAAAGCCAAGGCGCTCAGCACCCTGGCCTGGATGAACAACTCGGCGCACACCACCTTCACGCACGTGTTTCGGCCGACCAACTTTGCCGAGACCGACACCTCGGTTGCCGAGGTGAAACGTGTCATGACGGCCAAATACATGACGATCCTGCGCGAGCTGGACGACATGGCCGCAAAGGCCTCGCCGTGGCTCGCCGGCGCCCATCCCGGCCCCTTGGACCTGTACGCCACCGTGCTGATGCGCTGGGGCGGTTTTGCTGGCCAGGACCCGACGTTGCTCACGCACCTGTGGGCGCATGCGCAGAAAGTCGCCGCTTTGCCGGGCGTGGCCCGAGCCATTGAACGCGAACGGCTTAAATTGAACGTCTACACACCGCCCGAGAGCGTCA